>NZ_VDFS01000006.1:0-39877 GCF_006151955.1 Georgenia sp. 311
GGGCCCGGGCGAGCGCTGTCGCGTCGCCCGGGCCGACCACGGAGACGAGCAGGTCCTCCAGGAGCTCGCCGACGCTCCGCGCGTCGACGAGGCCCGCCTGGCTGAAGGACTCCAGCCCGTGCGACATCGTGTAGAAGCCGCTCGGGAAGGCTGAGTCGCTCAGCTGCAGGCTCACCAGCAGGTGGGTGAGTGCCGCGTCGCCCGTCCGCGCGGCCACTCCCGGAGTACCCATGCTCACGCCAGGTAGAACAGCTGGGTCAGCGGCAGCGACTGGGCGGGGTCGATGTGGGCCGGCTCGCCGTCCAACGTCACCTGGTAGGTCTCCGGGTCCACCTCGATGGCCGGCCGGGTGTTGTTGCGGACCATGTCCTCCTTGCCGATCGAGCGCGTCCCCCGCACCGGCAGGATCATGCTCTTGAGGCCCAGCTTCTCGGGCACGCCCTTCTCGATCGACGCCTGGGAGACGAAGGTCGCCCGCGTGGCGTTGAGGGCCTGGCCGACCGCACCGAAGGACGGGCGGAAGTACACGGGCTGGGGAGTGGGCAGCGAGGCGTTCGGGTCGCCCATGAGCCCCCAGTTCACCAGTCCGCCCTTGACGACCATCTTCGGCTTGGCGCCGAAGTGGTCGATCGGCCACAGGACGATGTCGGCGATCTTGCCCGGCTCGAGCGATCCGACGTAGTCGGAGATCCCGTGGGTGATCGCGGGGTTGATCGTCACCTTCGCGAGGTACCGCAGCACGCGGAAGTTGTCGTTGCCCTCCGCGTCCTCGGGCAGCTTGCCGCGCTTGTCCTTGCAGTGGTGGGCGGTCTGGAACGCCCGTGCCACCGACTCCCCGATCCGTCCCATGGCCTGGGAGTCGGAGGAGAACATCGAGATGACACCCAGATCGTGCAGGACGGTCTCGGCCGAGATCGTCTCCGCGCGCACCCGGGAGTCGGCGAACGCGACGTCCTCGGGGATGTCGTAGGACAGGTGGTGGCACACCATGACCATGTCGAGGAGCTCGTCGACCGAGTTCACCGTGTACGGCAGGGTGGGGTTGGTCGAGGAGGGCAGGACGTTGGCCTGGCCGGCCATCTTGATGATGTCCGGTGCGTGCCCACCGCCGGCGCCCTCGGTGTGGTACGTGTGGATCGTCCGGCCGTCGATGGCGGAGATGGTGTCCTCGACGAAGCCGGACTCGTTGAGACTGTCGGTGTGGACGGCGACCTGGACGTCGTACTGGTCGGCGATGCTCAGCGCCTGGCTGAGGGCGGCGGGCGTGGTGCCCCAGTCCTCGTGGACCTTCAGGCCACCGGCCCCGGCCTCGATCTGCTCGATGAGGCTCTCCGGCATGGAGGCGTTGCCCTTGCCGTGGATGCCGACGTTGACGGGCAGGTCGTCCCAGGCCTGCATGATCCGGTGGATGTTCCACGGGCCGGGGGTGCACGTCGTGCCGTTCGTGCCGTCCGTCGGGCCGGTCCCGCCGCCGAAGAGGGTCGTGATGCCGTTGGACAGGGCCGCGTAGGCCTGCTGTGGCGAGATGAAGTGGACGTGCGGGTCCATGGCACCGGGCGTCGCGATGAGGTGCTCGCCCGCGATGACCTCGGTCCCTGCTCCGACGATGAGCCGCGGGTCCACGCCCTTCTGGGTCTGCGGGTTGCCGGACTTCCCGATGCCCACGATCCGCCCGTCCTTGACGCCGATGTCGGCCTTGACGATGCCGATGAGGGCGTCCATGACGATGACGTTGGTGATGACGAGGTCGAGCGCGCCGGTGGCCGACGTGGCCGACGGGTTGGAGCCCATGCCGTCGCGGGCGGACTTGCCACCGCCGTAGACGACCTCGTCCCCGTAGCTCTCCGAGGCGTAGTCACGCTCGATCTCGATGACGAGGTTCGTGTCGGCGAGGTGGACCTTGTCCCCGACCGTCGGGCCGAACAGGTCGGAGTACTGCTTGCGCGAAATGACAGCCATCTCAGTTGCTCCCCTTCGTCTGCCCGGTGCCGGGCTTCGTGCTGGATCCGCTCCCACTGCCCGAGTCGGGCTCGCCGTCGGCGAAGCCGCGCTCGGCGAGCAGCCGCAGGGCACGTGCCTTGGTGCTCTTCGCGTCGAGCCCGCCGTTGACGAGCCCGTTGAAGCCGACGATGCGGCGGGCGCCGGCGAAGGCGACGAGGTTCACCTCCTTGGTCTCCCCCGGCTCGAAGCGCACGCCGGTGCCTGCCGGGATGTCCAGGTGCATGCCCCAGCCGCGCTCGCGCACGAACCTCATCGCGGGGTTCACCTCGAAGAAGTGGAAGTGGGAGCCGATCTGCACCGGCCTGTCCCCCGTGTTGGTGACCCTCAGGGTCACCGACTCCCGTCCCTCGTTGATCTCGATCTCGTCGGTGCCGTGGTGGTACTTCGGCTTCCTGTTGATCATCGTCGTCCTCCGGATCCCTACTGGTGGTAGCCGTGCACCCCGTCACCGACCGGCGTCGCCGGGCGGTGGTCGGCGTGGGCGTGGGGGTGGGCCGAGCCGTGCGAGTGCACGTGCGTCGTGCCGTCTGCGTGGGTGTGCGGGTGCTCGTCGCCCGCGTGGGAGTGCGCGTACCCGTGGCCGTGGTCGGCCGCGAGTGCCACGTCGATGCCGTCGTCGCCCGCGACGAGGGCGGCGAGCGCTGCGACCACCCTGATGCGCACGACGCGCGCGACGGCGGCCTCCCCGACGAGCGGGCCGGCGAGCTCGACGTCGGCGTCCGGGAGCGTGGCCGCGAAGCCTGCCGGGACGGCGACGACGCGCTCGGCGCCGAGGGCACGGGCCCGGGCGGCGGCGGCCGCGAGCTCCGCGGAGTCGTCGGCGATGGTGGCGTGCACCTCGGGCAGCGCACCGTAGGTGGCGACGAGGTAGGCGAGCCGGTGCAGCTCGGCCTCGTCGAAGGGGTTGGAGTGGGGTGCGACGGCGAGCAGTGCGGTCCGCCCGCCCCCGGTGGCGGCGCGGTTCGCCGCGGCGCGCAGCCAGGTGGTGAGGTGGTCGGTCGTGCCGAACGGGGCGCTGACGGCCACCCGGCCCGGTGCTCTGGCGGAGAGCCACTTGAGGGTCTTGGCGGTCTCGGCGACCATCTGCGGGTCGCGGCCGAACGTCATCGGCACGGCGACCACCGTCTGCTCGGACGCGAGCGCGTCCTCGGCGAGGTCCTGCAGACCGCGTCCGGGCGCCGTCGCCGCCTCCGCGATGGTCGCGGCCGACCCGGTGAACCGGGTCAGCTCTCTCCCGTAGGAGCTCTCGTGCCCCCCGACGAGGTACACCGCGACCCCGGGCCCCCCAGCCACGTGGTCAGGCCCCGATCGGGTCGTGGCAGGAGACGAGCTTGCTCCCATCCGGGAAGGTCGCCTCGACCTGGAGCAGCTGCACCCGCTCCCGGACACCGTTCATGCACTGGGCGACGGTGACGACCTTCTTCCCGAGCTCCATGCACTCGGCGACGGACTTCCCGTCGCGCGCGGCCTCGAGGATCGCCTCGGTGACGAGGGCCTGGGCCTCGCTCACGTTGAGCTTGGTGCCCCGGTCGCGCCTCCGGCGCGCGAGCTCGGCCACCTGGTACACGTACAGCTTGTCCATTTCGCGCGGTGCGAGGTCCACGACAGCTCCTTGCTCTTGAGCGCTGACCCGGCCGGCCCCGGCCGGGTCCCTTTCCGCCATACTGGCACGCGGTCCGGCGGCCCGAACGGCGGGGCGGCGATGCGGCACGGGATCGCGCCGGATGGCACAGATCCGTGCCTGCACGCGCGAGCCTGTCGCAGGAAGCGCCCGCTCCGGCCACGTGGAGAGGTGTCGCGCACAGGGCAGCCTCCCGGCCGCGCGCACGTTCAGTCGCTCGCGCCCCGGGCCGGCGCACCCTGGGACATCGAGTCGACCGTTCCCGGCTGGACGGCGTCGAGGAGGGTGAGCAGCGCGTCGTTGAGCCGGGCGACGAGGATGAGCAGTGCACGCTCCCGGTCCGACCCCGGGTCTGCGGCGTCGACGTCGAACTCCGCGGGCGGGTGGATGCGCTGGGGCAGCGCGCCGCGCAGGACGGCGAGCACCGCGTCGAAGTTGTCCCTGGTCGCGCTCGCGAGCCGCGCCCACTCCGGATGGGTCGGGACGGGTCCCTCGCGCAGCACCCGGACGATGTTCTCCTCGTAGCCGAGGATCGACCACAGGCAGGTGAGCTGGGCCTCGATGCCCTCCGACTGCAGCGAGCCCGAGTTCCGGCGGATGGGGATAGCGACCTGCTCGAGGTTCCCGATCTGGCCGGAGATCTGGTGCCCGGCCCGGTGCAGGCGGGCGTTGCTCGGGCCCTCGGCGCCGCCGAGCCGGAGGAAGATGTCCCGGGCGAGCGTCTTCGTCCGCCCGACGACGTCGGACATCCCGTGCAGCACGCGGGTGCGCGTGCGGGTGGGGAAGACGAAGGCCGAGACGACGACGGCGACGACCGCACCGATCGCGGTCTCGGCCAGCCGCACCTCCACGGTCTCGACATCGAGCGTGCCCAGGGCGTCGTACATCGTCGCCAGGAGGAGGGTCGACCAGAAGGAGAGCCACGGTGAGGAGACCGTGCGCAGGAAGGCCATGGCGAACGTGCAGAGGATGAGGAGGGGGATCGCCAGCTCGAGCCGGTGCCCGGCGGCGATGGCGAGCCCGAAGGCGAGACCGGAGGCGAGCACGGTGGCGAGGATGCGCTGGAACGCCTTGACACGGGTCTCCCCGTCGCTGTCGGCGAGGACCTGGAAGGCCGGGATGGCCGCCCAGTACTGGTGCCGCTCCGAGACGAGCGACCCGAGGGCGAGGGCCAGTGCGGTGGAGACCGCGGCCTGGAACGCCTTGCGGCCGGCGGCGCCGGCCGGGGCGTGTGCGGCAGCTGCCGGCGCGTACTCGGGGTGGTGGGCTCCCTCGGTGTCCGGGGGCGGCGCGGGCGTGTGGAGCGGACCGCGGTAGGCCTCGTGCATGTCGTCCAGCGCGCCGCGGAGCTGGAGGACCGCCTCGAGGATCCGCCGGGCGACGTGCGGCCACCCCGGCTCGGCCGGGGCCGGGAGCGGCCCGGCGGACCGCGCGGGGGCCCCGCCGGCACGCAGCTCGGCGATGTCCTCCTGGACGTCGAGGAGGTCGGCGGTGAGCCGGGCACGCTGCGCGGTCGTGATCGTGATCGTCGCGGACGTCGGCACGAGGGCGACGAGGTTCGTCGCGGCGAGGTGCAGGTCGAAGATCCGCGCGCGCATCGCGTGCGCCCGCTCGGGGCTGATGCCGGGGACGTCGTCGGCGCTGAGGTTGCCGTTGAACGCCGCGGCCGTGTGGTGAAGTGCGGTCTGCCCGGAGCGCAGGGTCCGGATGAGGTGCTTGTCGGTCCGCCCCGTCGACACGACGTCGACCATCGTGTCGACGAGCTGGTCCACCCGCTCGTAGACGGCGTCCAACCCGCTGTCCACCTGACGTTCGAGACTGGGGCCGGGCACGAGGGCAGCGATCCACGCGCTCACCACGCCGACCCCTACCGCCAGGAGGACGGCGGGCAGGTCGGAGGTCTGCATCCCGGTGAGCAGGACGACGTAGTAGCTGATGAACGCGAGCTGGCCCAACCCTCCGAACTGGCGGCCGAAACGCCGCAGCCACATGGCGATGCCGGCGACGACGGCGAGCTCGAGGACGGAGATCAGCTCGTCGTCGTGGGGCAGCACGGTCCCCAGCGTCGCGCCGATGACCGCCGGGACCGCCGTGAGGGCGCCCGTCCACCATCGCGAGCTGCGGCGTCCTCCGCTGACGGACGGCGCGGCGAACACCGAGATGAGGCCGGCGAGGATCACCGCGTGGACCGGGTCGGTGTCCAGCGTGCCCGCGATCGCGGCGGTGACGGCGACGGCCAGGGCGACTGTCCCCACGGCGCGGATCGCCTCGGTAAGCCGGACGAACCCGGGGTCGACGAGCAGCCGGCGCCGGCGCAGCCACGCGCCCACGCGCCCGGGGTGGCGGGAGGGCCGCGGACGCACCTCCCCGCCCACGACTTCCCCGGCGGCCTCGGCGGCGGTCGGTCCCATGGGGTCGAGCCGGACGCCGTCGGGGGTGGTGAGGGTCGTCCGGTAGATGGGCTGGTAGTCGAGGTCCCGGGCGACCTGCTCGACGAACGCGCGGGCGGGCACGGCGAAGGCGAGCCAGGCGGTGTAGCGGCGGTAGGCGTCCGCGCGGTCGAGTGGGGTCGTCGAGCGGGTGAGCCCGGCCATGCGGCGGTCGATCGCGAGGAACCGCTGGGCCCAGGGGTCGGGTCTCCCGACCGGCCTACGACCCTCGACGGCGTCGGCCACCGCCGCGAACTCCTCCTCGGAGACAGCCGCGACCACGGGGTTGCCGGAGAGCCCCATCCTCGCCTCCGTGCGCAGCCGGAACTCCTCGAACTGCTCGGTGAGACGCGCGAGGTTGGGCTCCTTGGTGGGGTCGCTGCCGGTGGGCAGGCCCCAGGTGAGGGCGCCGATGACGCCGGAGGTCATGGCCAGGGAGAAGGGCAGGGAGAACTGGTCGCGCCCGCTCTGGAAGTAGTAGGCGGTGCCGTTCTGGGCGAGGCCGTCGGAGTAGGCGCCGAGGGAGTCGACGACAGCGCCGAGCTGTCCGTCCAGCCCGCGGGCCTCGCCGTCGGGGAAGAACGGCTGGAGCGTGTCGACCGCGTCCCCGATGCCGTGCCCGACCTGGAAGAAGTTGGCCGACAGGGTGCGCAGCGACTCGATGACGCCGTACACGCTGCTGAGGAACGTGATGATGAAGGAGACGAGGGCGATGCTCAGCAGCGCCTCGCTCACGGTGAGCACGTTGAGCAGGAAGAACGCCGGGGAGATGTTGTCGACGCCGACGGTCGAGAACTGGCCGACCGCGAGGTAGAGCGCGCCCCCGAAGTCGGCCTCGACGCCGGCGGAGATCTGGAACGACGTGCTGGACTGCATCGCGCCGAGGTAGATGAGCGCGAAGCCGAGGATGATCCCGGTGAACCACAGGACGATCGTCGAGACGAGCAGGATGCCGGTGACCTGTCGCAGGAGGACGGGACGCCACCGACGCCCTACCCGGCGGGTGATGCCGCGCAGGGCGAGCCACTCCCACCTCACGACCTTGTCGAGGACGAGGCCGTGCTCGTCGAAGTTGAAGACCGTGAGGAAGGTGTCGAGCAGCGTGATGGTCAGGACGAGGACCCCGAGCACGATCCACACGGTCTCCATGTGGTTCCCCCTTGTGGTTGGTGTCGGCTAGACCGACCGGCCGAGCACGAGGCCGAGCAGCGCGAGGAGCACCGTGACCACGATCATGCCGAAGGCGTTGAACAGCGCCCGCCCGTAGGTGCGGTGCTGGATCATGTGGACGGTGTCGACCATGGCCGTGCTGAACGTGGTGTAGCCGCCCATGACGCCGCCGCCGAGCACGGCGAGCCAGTCGGAGGACAGCACCGAGGAGTCCGCCAGCCCGGTGAGCAGCCCGAGCAGGAACGATCCGGTCGAGTTGATGACGAACGTTCCCCACGAGTAGCCGCTGGTGACGCGGCGCATGATGAGCCCGTCGATGATGAAGCGCAGGGCGGCGCCGATGCCTCCGCCGAGCATGACCAGGAGGAACACGGAGCCGCTCATCGTCCCGTCCCCCGTCCCGGTGCGGACCCGTCCTTGGGGGTCCCGTCAGGGTGCCGGGGCGGTCCGACCGCTCCACCGGCGAGGACGCCGAGCCCTGCCGCGGCGACGCCGACGAGGACGCTGCCCAGCCCGTAGACGACGGCGAGGCCGAGGTCTGACTCCGCGAGAGTCGCCGTGTCGGTGGCCAGCGAGCTGTATGTCGTGAAGCCGCCCATGACGCCGGTGCCGACGCACAGCCGCACGTCACGGCGTGCCGGCGTCTCCGGCCGGCGGGCGGCGAGCGCGGTGAGGAGCAGCCCCAGGATGAAGGCGCCCGCGACGTTGACGATGAACACCGCCCACGGGACGGTGTCGCCGCTCCACGGCAGGGCGAGGGCGATGCCCTCGCGTCCGGCCGTGCCGATCGCCCCGCCGAGCAGGACGAGCAGGACGAGGCGGGGTTGCGCGTACGCCGGTCTGGGGACGTGGCGGGCGTTGTCCCTGTGGTGTTCGATGACGGTCATGGTGACCTTCTCTCGTTGGGTCGGGGTCGGTGGTGGTCACTGGTCGGTGGTGGTCACTGGAGGATGCTCGGCTGGAGCTCGCGCAGGGTCAGCAAGCGCATCCGCGCTGTCCCCGCCGTGGCGATGAGCGCGGCGCCCAGGGCCCACGCGAGGAGCACGGCGATGTCGCCGCGCACCCTCGCCGGGTCCCCTCCGTACATGACCTGGCGCAGCGCGTCGACGACGTGCCCCATGGGCAGGACGCCGTGGAGCGCGGCGAGGGGCGTGGGTAGCGTCTGCCAGGGGAAGGTGCCGCCGGCCGTCACCAGCTGGAGGACCATGAGGACGAGCCCGAGGAACTGCCCGACGGCCCCCAGCCACACGTTCAGCGCGAGGATGATCCACGTGTAGGAGGCGGAGGCGAGGACGAGGAGCCCGAAGGTGGCCCACGGTTCGGCGAAGCGGAAGTCGAGCGCGAGGGCGAGGACGCCGAACAGCCCGGCCATCTGGACCGCGCCGAGGAGCGCCGGCGTGAGCCAGCCGGCAACGGAGATCCGGATGGGTTTGTACATCGCCGAGATGGCCCTGCGCGACACCGGCCGGACGATGAGGAACAGGGCGTAGATGCCGATCCACGCCGCGAGCGCGGCGAAGAACGGGGCGAGCCCGGCGCCGTAGTTCTGCGCCGGTGCGATGGCGCTCGTGTCGATGCGCAGGGGGTCGGAGAGCATCCGGCTCTGCGCCTCGCGCACCGCGGTGTCGTCGTCGGGGATCTGGGAGACGCCGTCGGACAGGCCGGTGGAGAGCTCGTTCGCACCGGACTGCAGCTCACCGATGCCGCTGCGCAGCTCACCCACGCCGCTGAGCAGCTCGCTCGCGCCGGAGGACGCCGAGCCCAGCCCGTCGCTCAGGGTCTGGGCGCCGGAGGCGACCTCGTCGGCTCCGGCGTCGAGCTCGTTGATGCGGGCGACGGTAGCCTGCGCGCGGTCGTCGAGCTGCTCGATCCGCTCCCCCACCGGGTTGAGGAGGGTGAGGACCTGGGCCACCTCCGCCTGGGTGAGCCCGAGCGCGGTGAGGTTGTGGGCGAGGTCGGTCCGGGCCTGCGGGACGAGCGCGGCGGCCTCGGCGGCCACGGACCCTACCTCCCGGGCGACGGCGTCGATCTGGTCGACGCCGCCGGCGACCTGGCGGCTGCCGGAGGCGAGCCGTTCGGCGCCGGCCTGGAGCTCGCCGATGCCGTTCACGAGCTCCTGGGCCCCGGACTGCAGCCGCTCGCCGCCGCTCGCGGCGGACGACAGGCCCTCGGTGAGCCGGCTCGCGCCCCCCGCGGCGTCGGAGAGCTTCGAGCGGATCTCCGCCAGGCCGTCGAGGAGCGCCAGGGCGACCTCGTCGACCACCTTGCGCACGATGAGGGTCTCGACCCGCTGGACCGCCTCCGTGCCGATGGTCGTGCCCAGGTAGCTGTTCGCGTCGTTGGTCTGCAGCTCGATCGTGGCCTGCTGCGGATCGGTGGAGTTGATCGAGGCGATCGAGGCCGAGAAACCGGAGGGGATGACGACGGCGAAGTCGTAACGGCCCGACCGCAGGCCGGCGTTGACCTCGTCCGCGCTCCCCTCGGTCCAGTCGAACGTCCCGCTGCGCAGGAGCTCCTGGGCGATCTCGTCGCCGAGGTTGCGCTCCGAGCCCCGGATCTCCGCGCCCTCGTCCTCGACGACGACCGCAGCGGGGATCCGCCCGAGCTGGCTGTAGGGGTCCTGGTTGGCCCAGAGGTACAGGCCGCCGTAGAGGATCGGCACAGCGAGCAGGGCGAGGAGCGCGACCGCCGACAGTGGGGTGGACACGAGCCGGCGGAGCTCCGCGGCGATGAGGTGGGGGATCTTCACCGTTCACCGTCCGCGACGTCCGGCTCGCGGTCCGGGTCCGGCTCCGCGTCGCGGTCCGGCTCCGGCTGTACGTCTCGTTCCGGCCCCGCGTCGCGCTCCGGCTCCGGGTGCTGATCCGTCTCCCACTCCGCGTCTCGGTCCGGCTGCGGCTCCGGCTCACCGTCCGGCGTCTGGAGCTGGGCTGTGGCGGCGTGGCGCCCCTCGTGGGACGTGGACCGGTCCGGTTCGGGCAACCGTGCCGCAGGCGGCCGGGGGGTGAACAGGACGGTGCGCGAGGCGATCCCGGCGAGGACGAGCACCGCGATGTCGCGCTCGGCGATCTCGATGGCGATGTCCCACCAGGCGTGGGGGTCGCCGCCGTGCCGGTCGGGTGAGACGAGGACGATGCCCTCGACGCCGTTGCGCAGGAGCGCGAGCTCGCACAGGATGCGCACGCGTGCGGCCGGCTCGAGGTTGCTCATCGGCAGCCGCACCGTGTCCCCCAGGCCCTGCTCCCGCAGCCACCGGCGGGCGCTGGCCGGACCGGAGCGCCACCGGGCGAACATGAGCTCCTCGGCGACGACGCCCGTCACCGAGACGTTCGGCTCCGGGGCCGAGACGTCGGGGGCGTCCACGAGCGCGACGCGGCGGCGCAGGGACCGTCTGTCCCGCTTCCCGTCGATGAGGACCGAGCCCGACTCCTGACGCATCCGCCCCGAGGCCAGCAGGCCCAGGACGGTGGGTCGCTGCTCGGTCTCGGCGATCTCGAGGGTGGCGTGCCCGGTCTCGAACGACAGGTCGGTGACCGGCAGCGCGTCCTGGCGTTGCCCCTTGGTCACCTGCTCCAGCTGGACGCGCACCGGGATCACAGCACCGACGAGTCGGGCGGGCGGCTGCTGCCGTGCGTGCGGGAGACCGCCCGGAGGCGCGGGAGAGGCACGACCGTCGCCGTGCATCTGTGCCACCGACCGTAGGTGCTCACGTGGCCCCCTCCCCCGAACGGCCCGTGCCGGACAGTATCAATCCGCCAGTTGTCGCCCGCAACAGGCGTGCTGCCCGGAGCAGGTCGCCCGCACCGGCGCCTACCCACGGGCGTCACCGGGGTGTGCGGAGAGGACGAAGCGCCGACCGTCGACGGCCGCCCTGACGACGGCGAGGGCCTCCTCGGGTCGCTGCGACGTGGTGTCGAGGACGTGCCGTTCGAGCGGGCCGAGGTCGGCCAGCTGGTCCCACATCGCGGTGACCGGCCCGGTCTCGACGAGCGCGTCGGGCGCCGACCGTGCCTGGGCCCGGCGCAGCGCCTCCGCGCGGCTCGGCCGCAGGATGACGTAGTGGACCCGCGGAGCGGAGGACACCGGGTCAAGGACGTGCGGGAGCATCCACGGGCCGATGATCCCGTCGACCACCGTGGTGAAGCCCCCCTCGGCGTAGGTCCGGGCGGCTCGCCCGACCGCGGCCATCACCGTGCGGTTCTGCGGGTCCGACCCGGGCAGGTACGGGGCGATGCCGCCAGAGACGATGACGTGCCAGAAGTCGTCGGTGTGCAGGTGCACGGCCTTGGCGTAGGTGGCCGCGAGCCGCCGCGCGGTCGTGGTCTTCCCCGCCCCCGGCGGCCCGCTCAGGAGGACGACGTCGGCCTGCACGCCCGCGTCCCGCCCCGGCCACCGGAGGCCCGACCACGGCCCGGTGTCACGACCCGGTGCTGCCGTCGCGCCGGCGCCGGTCGCGCACCAGGAGAGCGCCCAGCATCGCCAGGAGCAGGGCCAGGGCGAGGAGGCCGAGGACGGCGGCACCCGTGGACGGCAGGTGCCAGCCCGGGGTCGTGTCGTCCGGCGGCACGGGCACGTCCGGGGCGTCCGGCGGCGGGGTCGGCTCGGGGCCGGGCGGGGGCGTGGGCTCCTCGTAGATGTTGGTGAACGGCACCAGCGGCCACGGCCCCGCCGGGTCGGCGTCGGACGAGTTCTCGGTCACCACCTCGGTGCCGTCGCTCCCGGTCACGGTCGTCGTCACCGTGATGACGCCCCGGCCGTTGTCGGCGACCGCGAGGCAGACGTCGTAGGCGGTCGGGTCGTAGCGCACGTCCGGCAGGCTGCCGGCGCGCTCGGTCATCGCGTAGCAGTAGGTCTGCCCGGCGTCGGCCTGGGTGAGGAAGACGGCGGGCAGCACGTCGGTGACCGAGGGCTCGCCGTCGGCCGCGCCCTCGGCGTTGACCAGGGACGAGCCTTCCTCGGGCAGGTCGGCGACCGCTGCGGCGCCCGAGTCCTGCGGGACGACGTCGAAGGTGAACTCGCCGGCCTCGAGGTCGCGGCCGAGGAGCGTCTTGGCGAGCTCGACGGCGGCGGTGTACTGCGAGGAGTACATGTTGACGAAGTCCTCGTCCGTGTCGTAGGTGACCGCGGCGACGAGGCTGCCCTCGCCGTCGTCGGTGACGGTGACCGTGGCGAGGGACGGGTGACGGTCGTAGCTCAGGCCCTCGCCGTCGTCCGGCGCGAGCTCGGCGATGACGTACCGGAACTCGCCGGCCGTGTCGTAGGTGATCGGCTCGAACTCGAACGGGACGGCCTGCCCCGCGGCGGCGTCACCCGCGACGGTCACCGTGTCGTCCGCGGGCGCGGGGGCGTCGTCCTGCGGCGTGAGCTGGAACCGGAAGGTCTCCCCCTCCAGCCACCCGCGGCCGGTGATCGTCTTGCTCCCGCCGACGGTCGCCGTGGTCGGCTGCGCCGAGTAGGCGTTGGCGAAGGAGACGACCGGGACCTCGGACGTGCGCGAGTCGTACTGGGTCGCGCCGTCCGGGCCGGTGACGGTGGTGAGCACGTAGAGGCCGGCCGTCTCGGGGTCGTACTGGGCGGCACGCGTCACCGTCCAGGTCGCGTCGTCGTACTCGACCCCGCCCGTGGTCGTGCCCTGCCGCTCCGTGACGGTGTAGGTGTAGGTGCTGCCGAGGTCGGCCTGGGTGTACTGGACCGTTCCGAGGAGCTGCTGGCCGATCGTCTCACCGGGTCGAGCGTCGGACTGGGTCGCCAGCTCGGCACCCGTCAGCGGGATGCCCGCCTTGTCCGCCGCCGCCTGGTCGGCCGGGACGATGTCGAAGACGAACTCACCGGCCCTCTGGTCGCGCCCGGTCAGCGTCTTGTCGATCTCGACCCCGGCCACGGTCACCGCGCCGGCGTAGGTGTTGGTGAAGGTCTGCTGGCCCTGCCCGCCGCGCGGGGTGGCCTGCACCTCGAGCTCGCCGTCGACGGTGACGTTCGTGACGCTGACGTCGTAGACGAGGGTGTGGGTGTCGTAGGTGATGCCGCGGGTGTCCGCCGGCACGGTCTCGGTGACGAGGAACTGGTAGCTGCCCTGCTGGCTGAAGGACAGGCCCGCGAAGGTCGCGGTGGGCTGTGCCGGGTCGCTCACCGTCACCGCCCACGGGTTGCCGCCGGGGAGGGTCACCGTCCCGGCCGCCACGGCGTCGCTGGTGGCCCCGGGAGCGGGCACGAGCTGGAACTCGAAGGAGTCCCCGTCGAGCCACGGGCGGCCCTGGAAGCTCTTGGTGGCGGTGAGGTCGGTCGTCCCGGCGGCGGGCTCGTAGACGTTGACGAAGTCCGCCGCCTGTCCCTCGGTGTAGGTGCCCGTCGTCGGGTCGCAGTCGCCGTAGGTGCTCTGCTCGAGCGCGGCGGCGGTCGTCTCGCAGGTGGCGAGGGTCGCGTCCACGACGGCGCCCTCGTCCGTGTCGACCGCCGTGACCGACACCCGGTAGACGTAGGCGGAGGTGTCGTAGTCGACGAAGGGTCGCGTCGGGTCGGGGACCTCACGGACGGAGTAGTAGAAGGTGTGGTTGACGTCGGTCTCCCCGAAGGTGATCTGCGGGGAGGAGAGGTCGGGCGACCCCGGGGTGTTGGAGACCTGGCACGGCGAGGTGCACCCGGTCGGGGCCGGGACCGGGACGTCGTCCGGTGTGACCCCGAGAGCGGTGAACTCCGCCGTGTGCGACAGCGCGGGGAAGCGCATCTGTTCCGCCTCGCTGCCGGGCAGGGAGAGGTCGCGGACCATCTTGGCGGCCGGGAGCGAGATGCTGGTCTCGGTGGCGGAGAAGGAGTTGGTGAACGTGGCCGGTGACCCGCCCGCCACCGGCTCGCTCACCGCGACCCCGGCGTCGTCGGCGACCCGGACGAGCGCGACGGTCGCCGTGAGCTCGCCGGTCCCGTTGTCGGAGACCTGGACCGTCCACTGGTACTGGGCAGCGGAGGAGGTCACCCCGGCCGCGGTGCTGCGGGTCTCGGTGATGGCGTACTGGTACTGGCCGGGTGACTCGAAGACGATGTCCCCGAACGCGGCGGTGGGATCGGCGGCGCTGAGCTCGACGGTCACGCAGCCGTCGGCGCCGGCTCCCTCCGGCAGCGGGACACCCGACCCGCAGAGCGTCGCGTCGAAGGTCAGGCCCGCCGGCCACGGCTCCAGGACCTTGGTCGCCGACGGCGTCGCGAGCGTCACCGCGGTGGCGGTGTAGGTGTTCTCGAACGTCGCGGTCGCCTCGGCAGCGGTCTCGATGGTGCCGGTGGCCGGCCCTGTGGGTGAGGTCTGGGTGAACCCGGACGCGGGCGGCGTCTCCGTGACGGTGTAGGTGGCGCCGGCAGGGAGGTTGCCGATCGTCACGTACTGGTCGACGGTGAGGGAGACCGTGCCCCCGGAGGCGATCCGGCCGGTCTCGACGGGGTCACTCACCCCGTCCTGGTAGAGCGTGTACGGGAAGTCGCCCTCGAGCGCCGCGCCGTCGGCCGTGAGGTCGACGGTGAACTCGAACGTCGCGTCCTGGTCGGGCTCGAGCGCGGGGTCGGCGACGACGGTCTTGTCGATCCTCAGTGTGCCGGGGGTCGCGAACGCCACGTACCCGTTGTTCCCGAGGTCCTGCTGCAGCGTCTGGCTCTCGGGGGCCAGCGGCGGGCTGAGGCGGACGTAGTCGGCGGTCTCGGTGTAGTTGCCGTCGACCCCGGGGTTGGCGTCGTTGCAGACGGGGACGCTGGTGTCCCAGGCGCTGCCCGCCGGGGTGCACTTGACCTCGTCGAGGTTGTTCGTGCGCTCGGTCAGGGCGAACATCCCGGCGGGGGCGAACGCCGTCCCCGCGACGCCGGACACCTGGTGGGCCTCGTCCTCACTGTCGAGCAGCTGCTGCTTCGTGGTCGCGACCCAGAAGGTGCTCTTGGCCGGGCCGTCGACGTTGGAGTACTCGACCTGCGGGTAGTAGTACGTCGTGTCGGCCGGGTCGCTCTCGAAGTCGGCGAACGACAGCGGCGCGTCGGTCGACTGGGCGGTGTAGAGCGTCGTGTCCGCGGCGAACCGGTAGAACGCGTTGCGGTCCGCCGGCCGGAACTGGGCGTTGGTCTGGGCGGTGATCCCGTCCGTGCCGGTCTCGAAGGCGTCGGTGTAGAACCGCACGTTCCCGGCGTCGTCGGTGTTCTCGGCGACGTACTGGGCGAGCGCTGCTCCGTCGGAGGCGCCGAGGGACGCGGTGTCGCCGAGCGCGTCGGTGACACCGTCCTTGGGACCGACGGTGAACAGCAGGTGCACGGGGTGCGACGGGATGATCGACACCGAGGTCGGGGTGCCGTCGGCGTCCTCGACGACGTTGGTGTCGCGCAACGGCAGGAGCGAGGCGGGCACCCGCCAGATGACCGTGTCGCCGACCGCGAGGGCGGGGTTGCGCACCACCTGGACGATGACGTCACCGACGTTCGCGGGGCCGGCGACGTCGTTGGCCTCGTAGGTCCCCTCGAAGGTGTAGGTGGTGACGTCCCCCTCGGTCGTGGAGCCGGTGGCGACGAACGTCTGGGCGTCGCAGTCGTTGGGGTCGGGCTCGGACGTCGGGGACTCCCGGATCGAGGAGCAGAACGCGATCCGGTCGAGGATCTTGACCTCCATGAACGGCCCGAGCTCGTCGGTCATCGTGAGGTAGCCCGAGGTCGCCGGGCTGTTGTTCTCGATGTCGATCGGGAAGTTGGGCGGCGCCTCGGTGATCGAGGTGGCGATCTGGGTGAACGCCTCCTCCAGGTCCTCGGCGGTCACCGGGGAGTAGAAGGCGTCGTTGTAGGCGAGCGTCGTCGGGTCCGCGGCGGGGACGCCGCCCGTGGCGCTCGTCGGGTGCCCGACGTTCGTCAGGCACACGTCGGTGCTGCCGGTGCGGTTGACGAGGACGCACGGGATCGTGCCGGCCCCGCCGCCGGCCCGGTACTGCGCGAACCAGGTGCGGAAGTCTGCGGCGTAGGTGTTGGTCGTGGACCCGAGCTCGTCTGCCGGGTCGAGGGTGACGCGCGCGAGGGCCTGGCTCTCGGCGGACAACGAGTCCAGACCGAAGGCGACCGTGTAGACGCGGGCGTCGGTGCCGAGGTCTGCGGACGTGGCGTAGTTCTCGTTGACGATGTTCTTGAAGTACTGGGCGGTGAGCGCGGCCATGAAGCCGTTGCCGGAGTAGCCCGCGTTCCCGGGTCCGACGTTGTCCCGGCCCGCGCCGTTGCTCGGGATGTTCCACCACTGCGGGGAGCTGGTGCCGCCCTGCGCGTTGGCCGCGACGGAGTAGGTGGGCTCGCCGTCCGACATGAGCAGGACGCTCGGGATGCGCTCACCGGCCACGCCGGTCTGCGTCGCGAGGATGTTCATCCCGCGGTAGATGCCGCGCTCGATGTTCGTGCCACCGACGACCTCGGTACGGTTCGACGCCGGGCACCCGTTCGCGGCGAACGTGACGTAGAGGTTCCCGCCTGCGTTGCACAGCCGCATGTAGATGTCGTCGCCGGCGGCGTCCTGGCCGATCGGCTCGGGCCGACCGAGGCCGATGAGCGTTCCCGTGCTGTTGCCGAAGCTGGTGAGGGCGACGCGGTTGTCGGGGTCGGCACCGAGGATGATGCGAAGTGCGCTGTTGGTGGCCTCGACGAGGGCCTCGGCCCGGGAACCGGCGCCGCTGTTCGTGATGCAGTTGGTGCTCGGGTTGTCGATGCAGGACCGCATCGAGCCCGAGAGGTCGACGACGAGCGACGCGTCGATCGGGATGGGCTCCTCGCGCGAGACGTGGCGCGTGCTGCCGATGGCCGAGAGTGCCACGGCCGTCTCGTTCGTCCCGACCTCGAGCGGCGGGACCTCTCGTCCCGGGTCCTCGACCGTCGTGTCGAACACCGTCTTGTCCGTCCAGATGCGGCCCGGGCTCCGCGAGATGTTGTAGTACCCCTGCGTGGGGTCCGATCCCGGGAAGTCGTGCCACGTGGGCGGGTCGACGACGCGGTCGACGGCATCGGCGGCGGCGGCGGGTTCGGCCAGCGACAGGACGCCGGTCACCGCCCCGCCGACGACGAGTGTCGCCGCGACCACCGCGCCGGCAGCACGCCGACGCCATCCGCCAAGGACAGTTGTGCTCTTCCTCGAACCGTGCATCCCGGACTCCCCCGATGTCGCCGGTGCATGTTCGGGGCAGCCTATGACACGGATCACATTCGTGCCCGCTCCGGGACACTCGTGCGGGGCTTCGGCTGACACGTCCCAGCGCCTCCCGGCATCCCACGCGGTGCGCGCCTTGGCCGACGTCGAGCCGCGTGCTGCCGGCCCTCCCCAGCAGTGGTGACACCAGCCAGCGGCTGGAAGTAGTCCGCGGAGCGGCACGCCAAAGCTGGCAGAGCCGCGACCCAATAGCCTGCAGTTTGTGAACGACGAAGTTGCCGATCAGTCGACCCGATCCACGGTCCGCTACAGCCATGGGCACGAGCTGCCTGTTCTCGCCTCGCATGCCGCGCGCACCGCCGTGAACTCGGCGGCATATCTGCTGCCGCATCTGCGTGGCGGCCAGAGCATCCTCGACGTCGGGTGCGGTCCCGGGACCATCACGCTGGACCTCGCCGAGCTCGTGGCTCCCGGCCAGGTGGTCGGTGTAGAGAACACCGAGGCGCCGCTGGCGGCAGCACGCGAGAACGCCGCCAGGCGCGGGGACTCCCGGACACGGTTCGAGCTTGCGGACGCAGTGGCGCTTGGCTACCCGGATGCAAGCTTCGACATCGTCCACGCTCACCAGGTGCTGCAGCACCTCGCGGACCCGGTGGCCGCGCTCCGTGAGATGGGTCGTGTCTGCCGACCGGGCGGATGGATCGCCGCCCGCGACGCCGATTACGCCGCCATGGCGTGGTACCCGGACTCACCCCATCTGGAACAGTGGCGTACGACCTACCGGCAGATCGCCCACCGCAACGGCGCGAATCCCGACGCCGGTCGGCGGCTGCGCTCCTGGGCACACCAGGCAGGCATCACCGACGTCCAGGTCACCTCTTCCACGTGGACCTACGCCGACCCGGCGAGCTGTCGATGGTGGGGCAACGGACAAGCTGCGCGCGTCGAAGCGGGCGCGTTCTCCGCCCAGGCAGCGGAACTCGGACTCACGCGCGCCGACGTCGAGGCGATTGCCGACGGCTGGCGTACCTGGGGTGAGAGTCCTGATGCCTGGTTCGTCATTCTCCACGGAGAACTACTCGCGCAGTGCCGGTGAGCCGCTCCATGGGGAGCGACCCGCACGACCTGCCCTCGCAAGCCGATCGTCACCTGGGATGCCGCGGACTCAGTCGGGCGGAAGCTTGCTCAGCCGACGGATCGACGCCGGCGAGGCGAATCAGGTCGACGTCGGCACAGGCGTAGAGGGTGTATGTCCGGTCCCCTCGCTGGCCTTCGGCCCACTGGATAGCTCCATGCACATCGGTTCCGCTGGGTTCGTACTCTTCGGAAGCCGTGCCGGACCAAAAGTAGACCCTGAAAGCGCGGGCGCTCGATCTCCCAGGTCTCGTCGCGCGGGTCGATCGGTCGTACGCCCATCGTTCCAGTCTCGCGCAGTTGTCGACGTCATCCGACAGACAGACGCAAACCCCGCGCGCGATGCGGCAACTCCGGCATCCGGCAGAGGATCGGCAATCGGCACCCATATCTCGTCCGTCCGATGGCTCACGGGAGGCAAGCGCCTCGAAGGCTCTGGCAGACTGCCGGACCATGAGCGGTGAGACGAACCTGGCGAAGTTGCTGGCGGGGATGTCACCGCGATGCCGTCCAGGACGGTTCGTCTTCGTCACCGTGCAGAGCGGCACGGTCGACGCCGATGTCCTGGCAAGCGTTGTCGAGCCCGAGGGCCTCAGCGTGGTGATCGCCCAGGATGACGCTGATCGACTGGGGCTCACCTACGACTACGTCGCCGGATGGATCACCTTGCAGGTCTACTCGGCACTTGAGGCAGTCGGGCTGACCGCAGCAGTAAGCGGTGCCCTCGCAGAGGCCGACATCAGCTGCAACGTGGTTGCCGGCTACAACCACGACCACTTACTGGTTCCTATCGACCGTCTCGACGACGCACTGGACGCTCTCCGCCGCCTCGCGGTTGACAGGACTGTCAGAAGCGCCGTCCCGTAGATCGAACCAGCAGACCCGTCTTCGGCGATGACACCGTCGCCGCCGCGATGATCGACCGCCTCGTCCACCACGCCGACGTCATCGCCCTCAAAGGCGACTCCTACCGACTCAAGAACCGCGACCTCGGCCGCCCGCCAGCGGCCACAACCGACTGACCACACCACGAGAGGGGTCCACTTTCACCCGTCGCAAAGGGGTCCACTTTCAGCCGTCGTTGACACTTGTGGGCGATCTTGCTCGTGCAAATGGTTGCGCTTGACCCCGGCCGCCCACGATCGGCGTCGGTTAGTTGAGGCGATCATCCGTTGCATCCGGAGTCGTGAGCCGCAGGGCGGGAGCACGTGAATGCGCGGGATCCGTTGGCTGACTCCGCCGACTGCGACCGGTCGCTACTTCGCCGAGCTCTCTACCCACGTCAGGTCGGTCAGGCGGCGGCCGGGACGGGATCGGACCCGAATCCGGGTCCGGAGTCGATGATCTGCCCGAGCAGCTTGAGGCCGGGACGATCCACGGGTCGGTTGTTGGCGTTGAGGATCACGACTGCGGCGCCGTGTTCGGGGGCTATAGCCAGCAGGCTGCGATATCCACCCGTGCCGCCACTGTGGAACATGACTCGATGCTGGGTGCGGGGCAGATTGGCTGCGATCCAGCCGGGATGGATCGCAGCTCGTGCGTTGATGCGGTGCGCGGTCGTGCGGTTGAGAGCGATCGCTTCGGCGAGTTCTTCGGGGGCGGGGCCGAGGTGGGCCCGCGCGAGCCTGAGCAGGTCGGGAACCGTCGAGTGAAGGCCGCCGGCACCGGCGAGGGCGGCCAGGTGCCACGGTGGGCGTGGTCGTCCCGTGCGGGAGTGACCGGGGGCCAACCGGGCTGCGCCTTCGAGATCGAGGACCACGCGGGTGTCTGTCATGCCCAGATGCCGGCAGATCTCGGCCTGGACGAGCGAGTCGTAGTCGGTCTCGGTGTGGCGTGCCAGGACGAATCCGAGCAAGCCGGCGCCGAGGTTGGAGTAGCAGAAGCGGGTGCCGGGCACCGATCGCAAACGGGTGCGCCGCAACCCGTCCATCAGGAGCTCGCCGGTGCATCCGGCGTAGGGGTCTGCTCGCAACAGGCCCCGTGGCAGAGTCCCCTTGGGAAGCCTTGGTAACCCAGAAGTGTGGGAGGCCAGGTGCCTCAGCCTGATGACCTCGCCGCCGCGCTGGGGGGCCGTGATGTCACGAGGTAGGAGGTCGCTCAGGGGTTGGTCCAGCCCCACGACGCCGCGCACGGCGAGCTGGGCCAAGGCGAGCGCGGTGAACGTCTTGGTGATGGAACCGATCTCGAACTGCGTGCCGGGATCTGCGCCGTGCACTGCGGACTGCCTGCCGTGCAGCGCACCCACCACCACGACACCACGCTGTCCAGCGCCGAGTCGTTGCGCTGTTCGTCCTGACAGATCGTCAAGGAGCGAGTTGATCATCGTCATGCCTCCGTGCGGCCGAACAGGTGCCGGCCCCCGTACTTCTTGTGGACGGCTTGCTTCGAGACGCCGAGCGCCTCGGCAATCTGCGCCCACGTGGTCCCTGACACGCGGGCACGGTGGACCAGGACCTCTTCGTGTCCTTCCAGTCGGCGGCGCAGCGCGGTCGCTTCGCGCAACGCTTGGAGGGGATCGGTGTGCTCGGTGATCCATGCAAGATCAACATCGGCCATGCGGTCAACCCTAGTTGACTTCTCTATGGTCGTCAACTTACGTTGACTGCCCGCAGCGGCACATCCTTCTACCGCGGTCAGGAACCATCCGACCAGTTGGGAGCCCATCGCCCGATTCGCTCGCCCCACGACACCGACGGGTTCGCTGACCGACTCGTTGCCTGAACGCACTCCACGGCCGCCATACGGGCTCTGCCCGACCATTCCGCTCAGCGGGCATCCGCCCGACCATGCCGCCCAAGGTGCCGACCGTCGGCGCGCGACTGACCGATCATCGGACGGGTCGCGACCCTGGCAATCGTGTACGAGTCGCCAACATCGCCGTCCGCGCACGGCGACCGATTGTGGCCCCCGTCGGATCTCCACATACTCCTGGGCACGTCGCCATGGGTAGAAGGGCCGGTCGCGGCGACGGGACCATCTACCGGCGCCACGACCACCCGACCTGTCCGCCCCTGGGCTCTGATGGCACGCGGCCCGACCACCGTTGCCAGGGTCGATGGACCGCTTCGATCGAACTGCCGGCGCTCAACGGCAGGCGCCGGCGCGCAACCTTCTTCGGCACCTCCCACGCAGAAGTAAAGAAGAAGCTCCAGGCGGCTCGACAGCGGCTCGATGTCGGCGGCCCGGTCCGAGACTCCTCGGTGAAGCTCCACAAGGTCATCGACGAGTGGATGCGCACCACGCTTGAGGCGTCGGACCGCAAGCGGTCGACGCAGGACACGTACGAGGTCCTTCTCCGCACACACGCACTGTCGGACCAGATGGCCGCGCTCCCCAATCGGGAAGGTAGGTGCCGCGGACATCGAGGCATTCATCCTCCGGCTGCGCGCCAAAGGTCTCTCATCCTCGACGATCCGCCAGATCGACACCGTACTCAGGCAGGTATTGGATACCGCCGTACGTGATGGCCTCCTCGGCGCGAGCCCCGCGTCCAAGCTGAAGAGGCCAACCGTCACCAGCGCCGAAGCCCGCGCGCTGGCACCACACGAGGTCGACGCCTTACTCAGGGCAGCCGAGGGCACTCGTTACGAGCACCTGCTGCGAGTGCTCGCCGGTACGGGGTTGCGACGGGGTGAAGCCCTCGCGCTCCGGTGGTCCGAGGTTGACCTGACGCGCCGGCTCGTCACCGTGCGCGGAACCCTTGCACGAACACGCGAAGGCCTCGAGGTTCAGCCGCCGAAGACAGAGCGCTCACGCCGTACGATCCCCGTCTCGACCGCGACCGCCGCTGTCCTTTCCGCCGTGCGCGCGTCTCAAGACGAGGCCCGCGCTCGAAGCGAAGGATCGTGGAGGGAGAGCGGGCTGGTCTTCACGACGGAGTTCGGCGGACCGATCGATCCACGGAACGCGTCGCGAGCCATGTCCACCGCCGCCAAGAACGCCGGACTTCACGGCGTCGGTATCCATACGCTCCGGCACACGGCCGCCTCGACCATGCTCGAGGCAGGCGTCCCCCTGCGCACGGTCTCGGAGATTCTCGGCCACGCCTCGGTGCAAGTCACCGGCGACATCTACGGGCACGTCTCCACCGAGGGCGCACGAGCCGCCGTCGACCGCCTGGCCTCGTCCCTTGGGTGGTAGCGGCCCGGCGGTGCCGCGGCACTCTTGCAACGATGCCTCGCAGGTTGCGCGTCGCAACGACGCCTAACGCGCGGGCCTTCTCGGATCGCGGACCGACCACTAGCCAGAGCGTCTCGCCTGACCTCATGTGCGTTGGCTACATGGATGGCTACATCGCCCCATTCCAGAACGGAAAAGGGCCATCCCGCATGTGCGAGATGGCCCCTGACCTGCTGCTTCACGGTCGGGCTGACAGGATTTGAACCTGCGACCCCTTGACCCCCAGTCAAGTGCGCTACCAAGCTGCGCCACAGCCCGTCCGGTTCGCGAACGAACCGAGAGCAGGTTACCGCAGGACTCGGCGGGAACTGAAACCGCAGGGCCCCCGTGTGGGCGGGGTCACTCCTGGGCGGTGGGGACCCGGGGTCCGCCCGCCCGGTCGATGTCCTCACCGGTCTGCGCGAGCCGGGCCCGCTCGGCGAGTGCCACGCCCAGTCCGAGGAGGGCGACGGCCATGACGGCCGTGGCCGGCCACGGGTCGATCCGGTACAGGGCGACGACCGTGACGAGCAGCTCGACCGTGAACGCCCGACGCAGCCACTCCACCGCCCGCCCCTGGTGACGCCCGGCCACGAGCATCCACGCGCGCAGGGCGCACGCGAGGACGACGGCGGTCGACGCCACGACGAACCAGCCCGACCATGCCGGTGCGTCCGAGTCGGCCGTGACCACGATGACCACTCCCCCGCCGACGACGAGGACGAGGAGCGCGCCGGCCACCGCCAGCGACCACGAGGCGCGCACGACGCCGACGAGGAGCTCACGGAGGGCGCGGGTGGCGACCTCGAGCGGGTCCGGCAGCTCGCTGTGGTCCTCGGGCACGACCGCGAGGAGCGCCTCGACCTCCTCCGCCCCGCGGGCACCTCTCCCCTCCCGCAGGAGCGCCTCGGCGGCCACGCGGCGCTGCGGGCTGAGCCCTCCGGCAAGGCCCGCGACGGCGTGGTCGGCAGCGGCGGCGAGCCGCTCGCTCGCGTCGGCCGGGCGGCGGCCGACGAGGGCGTCGGCGAGCAGCAGCAGCCCCACGCACGTGAGGTACATGATCATCGGCGCGGGCCGGAAGAAGTAGTCGTTGTCCTTCGTGAGGAACTTGCCCACCTCGTCGATGAACAGGCCGAAGCCGACCCCGCCGACGAACGCGATCGTCGGCCGCACCACGGGCCCGGCGAAGCACAGGGCCAGCAGGAGGGCCAGCGCCATGAGCAGCCCGCCCCACAGCACGTGGGCGATGTGGAGGGAGGCCCCACCGATCTGCGGGAAGCCGGTGAGCTCGAGGATCCCGCGGGTGACGACGACGGTCACGACCGCGGTGAGCAGGAAGCCGAGCACGTGCTCCCCGGCGCGGGGGTCGCGGGGCAACCCCCACCGCAGGAGCACGTGCCGGCTTCCGGCCATCAGCGGCGCCGCTTCTCCCGCACCCGCACGCTGATCTCGATGGGCGTGCCCTCGAAGCCGAAGTTCTCACGCAGCTTGCGCTCGATGAAGCGGCGGTAGCCGTGCTCGATGAACCCGGTCGCGAAGATGACGAACCGCGGCGGGCGGTTGTCCGCCTGCGTGGCGAAGAGGATCCGCGGCTGCTTCCCGCCCCGGACCGGGTGCGGGTTGGCCGCGGTGAGCTCGCCGAGGAAGGCGTTGAGCCGGCCGGTGGGGATGCGGGTGTCCCAGCCCTCCAGCGCCGTGTCGAGCGCCTTGACCAGCTTGTCGACGTGCCAGCGGGTCTTGGCGGACAGGTTGACGCGCGGCGCCCACGGGAGCTGGACGAGGTCCTGGTCGATCGCCCGCTCGAGGAGGAAGCGCTTGTCCTCGTCCATGAGGTCCCACTTGTTGTAGGCGATGACGAGCGCGCGCCCGGCGTCCACGACCTGCTGGATGACGCGGATGTCCTGCTCGGTCAGCGGGACCGAGGCGTCGACGAGCGCGACGGCGACCTCCGCCTTCTCCAGCGCTGCCTGCGTGCGCAGCGAGGCGTAGAAGTCCGCGCCCTTCGTCTGGTGGACACGGCGGCGGATGCCGGCCGTGTCGACGAACCACCACGGCCGGTTCCCGAGCACGACGAGCTCGTCGACGGGGTCGCGGGTGGTGCCGGCGACGTCGTGGACGACGACGCGGTCCTGGCGGGCGAGCGCGTTGAGCAGGCTGGACTTGCCGACGTTCGGGCGACCGACGAGGGCCACCCGCCGGGGCCCTCCCTCGGGCAGCTCGGCCGCCACGGAGGAGACCTCGGGAAGGATCGCCATCGCGGCGTCGAGGAGGTCACCGGAGCCGCGGCCGTGCAGGGCCGAGACGGGCCACGGCTGCCCGAGACCGAGGGACCACAGGGCGGAGGCGTCGGCCTCCTGCATGGGCGAGTCGACCTTGTTGGCCACGAGCACCACCGGCTTGCCGGACTTGCGCAGCAGCCGGACGACCTGCTCGTCGGTGCTCGTCGGCCCGACGGTCGCGTCGACGATGAACATGACGGCGTCGGCGAGCTCGATGGCGACCTCGGCCTGGTCGGCGACGCGGGCGTGGAGGCCCGCGGCGTCGTGCTCCCACCCGCCGGTGTCGACGAGCGTGAAGCGGCGTCCGGCCCACTCGGCCGGGTAGCTCACGCGGTCTCGGGTGACGCCGGGGACGTCCTGCACCACGGCCTCGCGCCGTCCGAGGATGCGGTTGACGAGCGTCGACTTGCCGACGTTCGGGCGGCCGACGACGGCGAGCACGGGCAGCGGGGCGTCCGCGGGCTCCCGCTCGGAGCCGCCGTCGCCGGCGGCGAGCAGGGCGGCGTCCTCCTCGTCGAGCACGTAGTCGGCCAGCCCGGCGCGCAGGGCGGCGGCGCGCTGCTCGTCGTCGGCCGGGGTGGTCGGGAGGTCCTGGGTTTCACTCACGTCGCCCATTCTCCCCTGCCGCGCCGCCCGGATGCTAACGCCGCCCCGGGGCGGGGCCGGAACGGGGGCGGGCGGAGCGCGTCAGGTGAGCCCGGCGTCGTGGACGCACAGGGCGATCTGCACCCGGTTGGCGGCCTCGAGCTTGGTGAACAGGCGACCGATGTGCGTCTTGACCGTCGCCACGCCCATGTAGAGCTCGGCCGCGATCTCGGCGTTCGACAGCCCTCGGCCGATGGCGACGGCGACCTCCCGCTCCCTCTCGGTGAGCCGGGCGACCCGCTCGCGTGCCGCGCGCTCCCTGGAGTCGTCCTGGTTCTGCGTTGCGACCGAGATCACCTGGGCGGTGACGCTCGGGGAGAGCATCGGCTCCCCGCGGGCGGCCCTCAGCACGGCGTCGACGAGGTCGGCGGGCGGGGTGTCCTTGAGGAGGAACCCCGTCGCTCCCTGCCGCAGCGCGGTGAGCACCATCTCGTCGGTGTCGAAGGTCGTGAGGACGATGACGCGGGCGGTGGAGCCGCGCTCGGCGAGCCGGCGGAGGGCCGCCAACCCGTCGAGCCGGGGCATGCGGATGTCCATGAGGACGACGTCGGGGCGCTCCCGCTCGACGACGGCCACCCCCTCGTGCCCGTCGGGCGCCTCGCCCACGACCGTGATCCCGGCGTGCCCGCCGAGGATGAGCCGCAGACCCGCTCGGACCAGGCCGTCGTCGTCGACGATGACCACCCGCACCGGCGTCGTCATGTGCTCTCCTCCCACGGCAACCAGGCTCGCACAGTGAACGAGCCGTCCGGACCGGCGTCGTGCTCCAGCGCCCCGCCGGCGAGCTCGACCCGTTCGCCGAGGCCGAGCAGCCCGAGTCCGGCACCGGGGGTGCCGGGGGCAGTGCGCGACGGCGGGCCGTTGACCACCTCGACGGTGAGGAGGCCACCGGGGGCGCCGGCGAGCCGGACGACGACGGCGCTGCCCGGGGCGTGCTTGGACGCGTTCGTCAACGCCTCCTGGACCACGCGGTAGGCGGTGCGGGACGTCGTCGCAGGCAGCTCGCGCGCGGGCAGCCGGCCCTCGGGCAGCCCGGCGGCGTCGACCGTGACGTCGACGTGAGGGCTCGCGGCCGCGACGAGCTCGGTCACCTGGGCGAGCTCGGGCTGCGGCGGCTCGGGCGCCACGTGCTCCCCCGGGCTCCCGGCCCGCAGCACCCCGAGCACCTGCCGCAGCTCGCTGAGGGCGAGGTGCGCGTTGTGCTGGATGACACCGGCCGCCTCCGCGGTCTCCTCGCGGCTGAGGTCCGTGCGGTAGGCGAGGGCACCGGCGTGCATCGCGACGAGGGAGATCCGGTGGGCGAGCACGTCGTGCATCTCGCGCGCGATCCGGGTGCGCTCCGCCTCGCGCGCGGCCTCGGCCTTGAGCGCCTGCTCCCGCTCCGCGGTCTCCGCGCGCTGGCGCAGCGTGGACAGCAGCTCGCGGCGGGCGCCGACGTAGAAGCCGGTGGCGATGCACGTCGCGACCACGCCCACGGCGATGCTGCTGGAGAGGATGACGAAGGCCGTGGTGCTCGTGTCCTCGAGGAGGCTCGGGCGCCACAGCCCTTCGTAGACGACGGTCGCCGCGACCCAGGCGAGGACCACCGGGAGGACGAGGCGCCACCGCCGCCAGGTCGCCGCCGAGACCGCGGCCACCGCGGCGGCCCCGAGCGCTGCGGTCGACACCCCGGTGAGCAGACCGGTCACGACGCCGATGACGGCCGGGTAGCGACGACGCAGCGGCAGGAGGAGGAGGGCGAATATGCCGAGCAGCCCGTCGAGCAGGAGGGCGACCCCCATCCGGGCCTCCACCTCGGTGGGAACCGCGCCCTCCTGCGGGAGGAGGTCGACGGAGGTGAAGATCCACATGAGGAAGGCGATGCCGGCCGCCGCCAGGTACCGCCACGTCCTCGACCACGGGCGCAGGGCCGGCGGGCCGGGAGGGCTGAGGGCCGGCGACGCGCCGGCCGGGCCGGCCCCCCGGCGGGAGGCAGGCGGGGACGGGGCGGCGAGCTGCATGACCGCCAGCCTAGGGACACACGGGGGCGCCTCCGTCCACCTCCCGGCCGGCGCGGGTCCGACCAAAGTCCGACCCGCGCGAGCCCCGGCTCCGATCCTTCGCGCCGCGCGGGCCGGGAGGGTGGTTCCCATGATCACCGCAGAGAACCTCACCAAGCGGTACGCCGACCACCTCGTCGTCGACACCGTCTCCTTCACCGCCGGGCCCGGGCGCGTCACCGGCTTCCTCGGCCCCAACGGCGCCGGCAAGTCGACGACGATGCGGATGCTCACCGGCCTCACCCGCCCGACCGCCGGGCGCGCCACCGTCCTCGGCGTGCCGTTCACCTCCCTGGCCAACCCGGGCCGGCACGTCGGTGTGCTCCTCGACGCCGCCGCCCAGCACGCCGGGCGCACCGGGCGCGAGATCCTCACCGTCTCCGCACAGCTCATGGGGCTGCCCTCGCGGCGCGTCGAGGAGGTCCTCACCCTCGTCGGGCTCACCCCGGCCGAGTCCAGGGCGCGCACCCGCACCTACTCCCTCGGCATGCGCCAGCGTCTCGGCCTGGCGCACGCCCTCCTCGGTGAGCCCGCGGTGCTCGTCCTCGACGAGCCGGCGAACGGTCTCGACCCGGCGGGCATACGTTGGCTGCGCACGCTCCTGCGCTCCTTCGCCGACTCCGGGGGAACCGTCCTGCTGTCCTCCCACCTCCTGCGCGAGGTCGAGGCGGTGGCCGACGACCTCGTCATCATCGGTGGTGGCCGGATCGTGGCCCAGGGCGCCGTCGCCGACCTCCTCGCAGCCCCCGGGACGCAGGTCCACAGCACCGACGACCTCACGCTCGCGGCCGTCCTCGCGGCGGACGGGCACGACGTGTCCCCCACCGGCCCGGGCCTCGCGACGTCCGCGACCACCGAGGAGGTCGGGCGCCTCGCCCTCACCGCCGGCGTCGTGCTCACCGAGCTGCGTCCCAGCTCCTCCACGGGCCTGGAGCAGCTGTTCTTCGACGCGACCGCCCAGCACGGGCGAGAGGAGATCCCCGCATGAGCACCACCACGACCACCGTCCCCGCCCGCCCGCGCCAGGCGCGCGGCAGCGGCGTCCCGTTCACCCGCCTCCTGCTCGTCGAGCTGCGCAAGCAGGTCGACACCCGCGCGGGAGCCTGGCTGCTCGCCGTCATCGTCCTGCTCAACGCGGCCCTCATCGCCCTCGTCCTGTTCACCGGCGAGCCGCAGAGCAGGACGTGGCAGGAGCTCACCACCGCGTCGTCGTTGGGTCAGCTGATCCTCCTGCCCCTCATCGGCATCATGGCCGCGACCGGCGAGTGGTCCCAGCGCACCGCGCTCACCACCTTCACCCTCGAGCCGCGGCGCAGCCGGGTCAACCTCGCCAAGCTCGTCTCGGCCTGGGGGCTGGGCCTGGTCGTCATGGCGGCCGCGCTCGCCGTGGGCGCCGTGTCCAACGTCGTCGGGGCGGTCCTGCTCGACGGCGACGGCGCCTGGACCATGGAGTGGTCGGTGCTCGGCGGGATGCTCCTCGCGCTCGTCCTGCTCGTGAGCCAGGGGGTGGGCTTCGGGCTCGCGCTGCTGAGCACGCCGGTGGCGATCGTCGCCTACCTCGCCCTGCCCACCGCCTGGACCGTGCTCACCGCCCTCGTGTCGGGGCTCCGGGAGCCGGCGCAGTGGCTCAACCTCGACTCCGCGATGGGCCCGCTCATGGAGGGGACGATGACCGCGACCGGGTGGGCACAGCTCGCCACGTCGGCCGCGGTGTGGGTGGGCGTGCCGCTGGCCCTCGGCCTGTGGCGCACGGCGCGCCGCGACGTCTCCTGACCTGCCTGCGGTCCCCGGCGCGTGCCGGGGACCGTCAGTGCGTGGGCAGCGGGATGCCGGTGAGGGCGACGGCGTCCTCGACGTGCGCGGCCAGGCCCTGGTGGATCTGCTGCATCGCCCGCGTCATGACCTCGCGGTTGCCGCCCTCGCCGCGCTCGGTGTCCACGACGATCGGCTTGCCGAACACGACGTGGAGGCGCGAGCGCGGCGGCGGGACGTAGCCGACCTTCTTGCCCGTGGGCCGGGTCCCGAGGCAGGCGACCGGCACGACCGGCGCGTTGCCGTGGACGGCGAGCCACGCGACGCCCGCACGGGTGGACTGGACGGTACCGCTCCCCCGGTTCCCCTCGGGGAAGATCCCGACGACGCGGCCCTCGCTGAGCATCTGCTGGGCGACGACGAGCGCGGCGCGCCCGTTCTTCCGGTCGACCGGGATCTGGCCGGCGAGCGTCATGAGGAAGCCGAGCGGGGAGTCCCAGAACTCCTGCTTGATGATGAAGTGGGAGCCACGCGGGACCGCACCGTGCAGGAGCGGACCGTCGATGACGCCGGTGTGGTTCGAGGCGATGATGACCGGGCCGTCCTGCGGGACGTGCTCGGCACCGTAGACCTTCGTGTTCCACCACACGTGGTCGAGGAACTGGCCCACGCGCCGCGACCAGATCGGCCCCCAGCGGTAGATGTCCTCGGCCTTCGTGCGTGCCCCGCGTGAGAGCTCAGTGCTCACCGCTGCTCCTGCCGCACCTGCTCGACGACGCCGAGTGCCACCTCCAGGGTGCGCGCCGCGTCCATCCGCGAGGAGTCGATCGTCACGACGCCGTCCGCCGCGGTGAGGAACGTCGAGACGGTCGAGTCACGTGCGTCGCGGCCCACGACCTCGGCGTGCGTCGCGGCGAGCGAGTCCGGGTCGTCGCTGCCGTGCAGCTCGCGCGCACGCCGCGCGAGGCGTGCCTCCTCGTCCGCCGTGAGGAGGATGCGCACGTCGGCGTCGGGGGCGACGACCGTCGTGATGTCGCGGCCCTCGGCGACGATGCCGCGACCCTCGCTGAAGCCGGCGGCGCGGCGCTCGGCGGCGATGATCGCCCGCTGCCGCTCACGCAGCTCGGCGCGCACGTCGAGGTTCGTCGCCACCACCGAGACGATGGAGGAGATGTCCGAGCCGCGGATCTCCGCGGTGATGTCGACGCCGTCGCACACGACCGCCGGGGCGGCCGGGTCGATGCCCATCTCGAGCGGCATGACCGCGACGGCGGCCGTCACGGCGTCCGGGGAGTCGAGGTCCACGCCCTGCCGCCGGCACCACCAGGTGGCCGCCCGGTACATCGCGCCGGTGTCGAGGTAGGCCAGGCCCAGCGCGGACGCCAGCCCCCTGCTCACCGTCGACTTGCCCGACCCGGAAGGTCCGTCGATCGCGACCGTCACCGGCGCTGTCATTCCGCCACCACTCTCCACCCTCGGTTGGTCAGTCCGTCCTCCAGCGCCGCGGCTGCGGCCGGCACCACCGACAGGTGCGCGATGCCGACCCGCGCCCCCGCGGAGTGCTCGAGCTGGAGGTCCTCGATGTTCACGCCGAGCTCCCCGACCTCGCCGAAGAGCCGGCCGAGCTCACCCGGCTCGTCCGGGATGAGCACCTGCACGGTCGTGTAGCGGCGCGGCGCGCCGCCGTGCTTGCCCGGGATCCGCGCGACCCCGGTGTTCCCCGCGTCGATGACGCGGCTGAGCGCGCCAACGGCGCCCGGTGCGAGCGGGCCGCTCGCCGCGGCCTTGTCCAGGCCCTCGATGAGCGAGTCGATGCCCGCGCGCAGCCGGCGCAGCCCCTCGCCCACCGGGGCGGCGTTCCCGACGAGGATCGCGGCCCACAGTCGCGGGTCGGACGCCGCGATGCGGGTGACGTCCCGCAGCCCCTGCCCCGCGAGGGACAGCGCCGACTCGGGCGCCTCGACGAGCAGGGACGCGACGAGCGAGGCCGCGAGCTGGGGGACGTGGGAGACGACGGCGACGGCGGCGTCGTGCTCCTGCGGGTCCAGCGACACCGGCAGCGCGCCGAGGTCGAGCGCGAGGCCGCGGACGGCGGCGACGGCGGCGGGGTCGGCGTCGCCGGTCGGGGCGATGACCCAGGGACGCCCGGCGAAGAGGTCGGCGTCGGCGGCGGCGGCGCCGGAGCGCTCACGGCCCGCCATCGGGTGGGAGCCGACGTAGCGGGCACCGTCCTGGCCACCGGCGGCGACCTCCGCGGCGATGACCGCCTTGACGCTCGCGACGTCGGTGACGACGGCGCCGGGGTGGCGGCGGAGCATCTCGAGCACGACCGGTCCCGCGACGTCCGGGGGCGTCGCGACGACGACGAGCGCCGGCTCGGGGCTCCCCTCGCCGACCGGCTCGCCGGCGCCCATGTCGCGCGCGAGGGCGAGCGCGGAGGGCGAGGAGTCGGACAGCTGGACGGGGACGTCGAGGCCGCGCAGGCCCAGCGCGATGCTCGTGCCGAGGAGACCGGTGCCGACGACCCTGACCGGACCTGCCGTCAGGGGGGCCGCCTGGGTCGTCACGCTGCTGCTTCCTCCTTGCCCACGCCGCCCGACGCGGCGCCCGGGACAGAGTACCCCCCGGCTCACAGGTCGACGCTCGACATCAGCGTGCCGAGCTCGGTGCCCTCCACCACTCGTGTGTGGCCGGGCTTGAGCCGCCCGAGCCGCACGTTGCCGAAGCGGGTGCGCACGAGCCGGGTCACGGGGTGCCCGACGTGCTCGAGCATCCGGCGCACGATCCGGTTGCGGCCCTCGTGCAGCTCGATCTCCACGACCGACTCCGTCGGCAGCGTCTCGAGGACGGTGAAGCGGTCGGCGCGCGCCGGCCCGTCCTCGAGCTCCACGCCGTCGAGCAGCGCCCGTCCGAGCGACCGGGGCACCTGGCCGCGGACGGTGGCGACGTAGGTCTTGGGGATCTCGTAGGACGGGTGGGTGAGCCGGTGGGCGAGCTCGCCGTCGTTGGTGAGGAGGAGCAGGCCCTCGGTCTGCTCGTCGAGCCGCCCGACGTGGAACAGCCGCTCGTCACGCTCGGCGGCGTACTGCGAGAGGTCGGGCCGGCCCTGCTCGTCGTGCATCGAGGAGACGACGCCGGCCGGCTTGTGCAGCGCGATCGTCACCTTGGTGTCGTCGAGCTGGAGGCGCACGCCGTCGACGTGGACGACGGCGGTGGCCGGGTCCACCCGGGTGCCGAGCTCGACCCTCCGCCCGTCGACGGTCACCCGGCCGTCGACGATGAGCTGCTCGCAGGCACGGCGGGAGCCGTAGCCGGCGGCGGCCAGCACCTTCTGCAGGCGGACACCGTCGGGGGTGTGGGCATCGGGGGTCATCGCAGCTCCTCGTCGAGGTCGTCCAGGGCGTCAAGGTCGGGCAGGTAGGGCGCGAGCGGGGGCAGGTCGGCGAGCGAGCCCAGGCCCATGCGCTCGAGGAAGTAGGCGCTCGTGCGGTAGAGGACGGCGCCGCTGTCCTCGTCGTGGCCCGCCTCCTCGATGAGACCGCGGGCGAGGAGCGTGCGCACGACGCCGTCGACGTTGACGCCGCGGATGGCCGCGACCCGGCTGCGCGAGACCGGCTGGCGGTAGGCGATGACGGCGAGCGTCTCGAGCGAGGCCTGGGTGAGCCGGGCGGTCTGCCCGTCGACCACGAAGCGGCCGACGACGTCCGCGTACGTCGGCGCCGAGTAGACCCGCCAGCCGCCGGCCACCTCGCGGAGCTCGAACCCGCGCGGGCGTCCGCCGCGCTCCCCCGCGTAGTCGGCGGCGAGCTCGGCGAGGAGCTCACGGACCTGGCCTGTGGGCAGGCCGAGCACCCCGGCGAGCTGCGCCGCGGGCACGGGCTCGTCGACGACCATGAGGATCGCCTCGAGCGCCGCGAGGTGCTCGCGCGGCATGACGTCGTCGGGCACCGGCTCGTACTGCGGCACCTCGGCCTCACTCATCGTCGGTCTCCTCCTCGCTCGTCGCGTCGTCGTACTCGTCGGCCACGTCGACGTCGCCGTCCTCGCTGCCCGCCCACCGCACGGTGAGCTCGCCGAGCGGACGAGCCTGGTCGAAGGCGATCGCCCCCTCGCGGAAGAGCTCGAGCAGCGCGAGGAACCGGGAGACGACGACGGCGGTCGAGGCGGCGTCGTCGGTGAGCGCGCGGAAGGTCGCGGAGCGCGTGCGGCGCAGCCGGTCGACGAGGATCGCCGCCTGCTCGCGCACGGACACGACCGGCGCGTGCAGGTGGCCCAGGTCCACCTGCGGCGGGCCGGGGCGCGGGGCGAACGCAGCGGCGGCGAGCTCGGCGAGCCGCTCGGGTCCCACGCGCAGGACGAGCTCGGGCAGCAGGGCGGCGAAGTGCGGCTCGAGCCGGACCGAGCGCGGGTAGGACCGCGAGCCGGTGGCCCAGCGACGCTCGAGGTCGGCGGCCACCTGCTTGTAGGCGCGGTACTGGAGCAGCCGGGCGAAGAGGAGGTCGCGGGCCTCGAGGAGCTCGAGGTCCTCCTCGTCCTCCACCGAGCCGCGCGGCAGCAGCCGGGCGGCCTTGAGGTCGAGGAGCGTCGCGGCGACGACGAGGAACTCGCTCGCCTGGCCGAGGTCCCAGTCCTCCTGACCGGACAGGTGGGCGATGAACTCGTCGGTGACCTGCGCGAGGGCCACCTCGGTGATGTCGAGCTTGTGCTTCGCGATGAGCGAGAGCAGCAGGTCGAAGGGTCCGGAGAAGTTCTCCAGCGTCACCGCGAACGGCGCGCGGCCGTGCCCGTCGGACGCCTCGGGTGGGACCGCCGCCGGGTCAGGCGACGTCACCGCGGGCGACGAGCTCACGGGCCAGCCTCCGGTAGGCCTCGGCGCCCGGGTGGCTCGGGGCGTAGGTCGTGATCGGCTCGGTGGCGATGGTGGCGTCGGGGAACTTGATCGTCCGGTTGATGACGGTCTCGAAGACGCGGTCGCCGAAGCCCTCACGGACGCGCTCGAGCACCTCGCGGGCGTGGAGGGTGCGCCCGTCGTACATGGTGACGAGGATGCCGTCGAGCTGGAGGCGCGGGTTGATCCGCTCGCTCACCTTGTCGATCGTCTCCATGAGGAGCGCGACGCCGCGCAGCGCGAAGAACTCCGCCTCGAGCGGGATGACGACGCCGTGCGCGGCCGTGAGCGCGTTGACGGCGAGCAGACCGAGAGAGGGCTGGCAGTCGACGAGGACGACGTCGTAGTCGTCGGCCACGGGGCGCAGCACCCGCGTGAGGGCGTGCTCCCGGGCGACCTCGGTGACGAGGGTGACCTCGGCGGCGGACAGGTCGATGTTCGCCGGGACGATGTCCAGGCCCTCGACGGACGTCTCGCAGATGATCTCCCGGACGTCCGAGCGGGGCTCCATGAGCACCGAGTAGATCGTGCGGTCGAGCTCGTTGGCGTTGATCCCGAGCCCGGCCGAGGCCGCGCCCTGGGGGTCGAAGTCGACGATGAGGACCCGCCGGCCGTACTCCGCCAGCGCAGCGCCGAGGTTGATGGTCGTCGTCGTCTTGCCGACGCCGCCCTTCTGGTTGCACATGGCGATGATGCGGGCCGGCCCGTGGCCGCTGAGCGGCGCAGGCACGGGGAAGTCGGCGGCCTGCCCGGACGTCTGGGCGTCGATCAGGGTCGGCTGCTTGGGGTCGGTCACGGTGCCACGTTAGTTGCCCGTCGCCACCTGAGGCGAGCAGGCGCGCGGAGGTTCGGGCATTCGGCACGCGACGGCGGACGGTCGCCCGGGATGCGGCGGGCGGGCCACGCCCCCATTCTTGGCCTCACGAACCACCTCGAGGAGGAGTCATGGGACTCGGAGACATGGCACGCAAGGCCAAGGACGCGCTCAGCGGCGAGCCGGACGAGCAGACCGGCGTCGACGGCGTCAACGCGGTCGGCACCGCCGGGGGCAGCGGGAAGACCTCGGGCAACACGACGGCAGGGGCCACGGAGCCGGGCCCGGCCGCGACCACCGGCCGCCACCGCGCCGACGGCGAGCCCGACGCCGGCACCGGCGACCACCGCGCCTGACCCCTGCCCGCCGCCCCCTGCCCGTGGCGGTCAGCCGCGGGCGCGGGGGTGGGCGGTCGCGTAGACCTCGCGCATCGCCTGGACGGTGACCTGGGTGTAGATCTGCGTCGTCGTCACCGACGCGTGCCCGAGCAGCTCCTGGACCACGCGCACGTCGGCGCCGCCCGCGAGCAGGTGGGTGGCGAAGGAGTGGCGCAGCGTGTGCGGGGAGACGCGGTCGCCCAGCCCCGCGCGGGCCCCGGCGGTCTGCAGCACCGCCCAGGCGCTCTGCCGGCTCAGCGGGTTGCCCCGCTGGTTGAGGAAGAGGGCCGAGGTGCCCCGGCCGGCGTGCGCGAGCACCGGGCGGGCACGCACGAGATAGGCCTCCACGGCCTCCACGGCGAAGCGGCCGACCGGCACCACCCGCTCGCGGCGTCCCTTGCCGAAGAGGCGCACGGTCCCGCCGTCGAGGTCGAGGTCGTCGGCCGAGAGCCCCACCGCCTCGCTGATCCGCGCGCCGGTGCCGTAGAGCACCTCGAGCAACGCCCGGTCACGCAGCGGGACCGGGCCGTCCCCCAGCGACGCGGCCTCGAGCAGCCGCTCCACGTCGTCGGTGCTCAGTGCCTTGGGCAGGCGCCGTGCCGTCGCCGGGGCGCGGACCTCGGCGCTCGGGTCCTGCGGCGCGTGCCCCTCGAGCACGGCGAAGCGGTGCCAGCCGCGCACGGCGACCACCGCTCGCCCGGCGGAGGAGACGGCCAGGGGCCGGCCGCCGTCGGACCCGGTGCGCAGCACCTCGACGTACTCCGCGACGTCCGTCTCCACCACGTCCGACAAACGCCGCCGCCCGCGGCCGCCGAGGTAGGTGGTGTACCGCTCGAGGTCGCGCCGGTAGGCGGCGAGCGTGTGCTCGCTGAGCCCGCGCTCGACGGCGAGGTGGGCGAGGTACTCCTCCAGCGCCCGCTCCAGGGCAGGCGCGACGGACCGCGCAGACGGTGTCGTCGTGCGGGTCGTCACCGGTCTAGAGGGGCAGGAAGGGGTCGACCGCGACGGCGACGAAGACGACCGTGAGGTAGGTGATCGAGGCGTGGAACACCTTCATCGCCGCGAGCTTGCCGCGCTCGGGGTTCCGGGCGCGCACGAGCAGCCGGACGCAGCCGTAGAGGAACCACGCCCCGGCCAGGCCGGCGACGACGGCGTACACCCACGTCATCCCCGCGACGGGCACGAGGAGGAGCGAGCAGGCGACCATCGCGGCGCCGTAGGCGAGGATCTGCACGCTCACCTGGGAGCTCGAGGCGACGACGGGGAGCATCGGCACCTCGGCGCGGGCGTAGTCCTTGCGGAAGCGCATGGACAGCGGCCAGTAGTGCGGCGGCGTCCAGAAGAAGATGATCCCGAAGAGGACGACGGCGGGCCACTGCACCGTCCCGGTGACGGCCGACCAGCCGATGAGCACGGGCATGCAGCCCGCGGCCCCGCCCCAGACGATGTTCTGGCTCGTGCGCCGCTTGAGCAGCATCGTGTAGCCGACGACGTAGATGGCGATCGCGCCGAGGGCCAACCAGGCCGAGGCCCAGTTGACGAGCAGGCCGAACCAGAGGAAGGCGAGGACGCCGAGGACGATCGCGAAGACCGTCGCCTGGCGCACCGACAGCACGCCGGTGACGAGCGGGCGCTGCTTCGTCCGGTTCATCAGCCGGTCGATGTCCCGGTCCAGGATCATGTTCCACGTGTTGGCCGAGCCGGCCGCCGCGTACCCGCCGACGACGGTCGCGACGGTGAGCCACAGCCCGGGCCAGCCGTCAGCGGCGAGGAAGAGCGTGGGGATCGTCGTGATGAGCAGGAGCTCGACGATCCGGGGCTTGGTGAGGGCGACGTAGGCCCTCAGCCGGTCACCCCTCGTGCTCGACGGACCGGCAGGTCCGGGGCTTGACCGGAGGGTCGAACGGTCGGACACGGCGGGTGCACCTTCCTCGGTCTGGCGTCCGGGCGCCGGCTCCACACTTCGCACGCGTCGTTCCACTTCCCATCTCACGGTCCGGCCGTCAGGGACAGCGCAGGTCCCGTCATCCTACGGTCCAGGGAGCGCGTCCTGGCCCAGCGCGCACCGCCGCGTCGCTGCCGAGTTGCTCACACCCGGGTGCGGCCCGGGCACCAACTGGCAACAATCCCGGCGTGGCGGAGAGCGGCGATAGGGTCCAAGCATCCGTTGTTCTCCCGGCCGCTCGTCGGCCGGCCTGTGACACACACCCGAGGGAGACCTAGTGAGCGACACCAGCAGCCGGACCGGCTGGACCGATCTCGACCACCGGGCGGTCGACACCGCCCGCGTGCTCGCCGCAGACGCCGTCCAGAAGGTCGGCAGTGGGCACCCCGGCACGGCGATGAGCCTCGCGCCGGCCGCCTACCTGCTCTACCAGAACGTCATGCGTCACGACCCGGCGGACCCGCACTGGCTCGGCCGCGACCGCTTCGTCCTGTCCGCCGGCCACTCGGCCCTCACCCAGTACATCCAGCTGTACTTCTCCGGGTACGGGCTCGAGCTCGAGGACCTGCAGGCGCTGCGCACGTGGGGCTCCCGCACCCCGGGTCACCCGGAGTACCGCCACACCGACGGCGTCGAGGTGACCACCGGCCCGCTCGGCCAGGGCCTGGCCAACGCGGTCGGCATGGCCATGGCCGCCCGTCGCGAGCGGGGCCTGCTCGATCCCGACGCCGCCCCGGGCACCAGCCCCTTCGACCACAACATCTACGTCATCGCCTCCGACGGCGACCTCCAGGAGGGCGTGACCTCCGAGGCGAGCTCCATCGCCGGCACCCAGGAGCTGGGCAACCTCATCGTCATCTGGGACGACAACCGGATCTCGATCGAGGACGACACGAACATCGCCTTCACCGAGGACGTCCTCGCCCGCTACGCCGCCTACGGCTGGCACACCGAGCGGGTCGACTGGACCCAGGGCGACACCACCTACGCCGAGGACACCGACGCGCTCCTCGCCGCGGTCCGCGCCGGCCAGGCCGAGACGCGCCGCCCGACGATGATCGCGCTGCGCACGATCATCGGCTGGCCCTCCCCCACGAAGCAGAACACCGGCGCGATCCACGGCTCCGCGCTGGGCGCCGAGGAGATCAAGGGCCTCAAGGAGGTCCTCGGCTTCGACCCCGAGCGCACCTTCGAGGTCGCCGACGACGTCATCGCCCACGTCCGCAAGGTCCGTGACCGGGGCGCCGCCGCCCGCGAGGAGTGGGACCGCCACTACCAGGCGTGGCGCACCGCCAACGCCGAGGGCGCCGCCCTGCTGGACCGCCTGCGCACGCGCGAGCTGCCCGAGGGCTGGGCCGACGCGCTGCCCACGTTCGAGGAGGGCAAGGCGGTGTCCACCCGCGCGGCCTCCGGTGAGGTCCTCAGCGCGCTGGCCCCGGTGCTGCCCGAGCTCTGGGGCGGCTCCGCCGACCTCGCCGGCTCGAACAACACGACGATGAAGGGCGAGCCGTCCTTCCTGCCGGTCGAGCGCTCCACCAAGATGTTCCCCGGCAACCCCTACGGCCGCACCCTCCACTTCGGCATCCGTGAGCACGCGATGGGCTCGATCCTCAACGGGATCACCATCCACGGCCTCACCCGCCCCTACGGCGGCACGTTCCTCACCTTCTCCGACTACATGCGCCCGGCCGTGCGCCTCGCCGCGCTCATGGGCGTGCCGAGCACGTTCGTGTGGAGCCACGACTCCATCGGCCTCGGTGAGGACGGCCCGACGCACCAGCCGATCGAGCACCTCGCCGCGCTGCGCGCCATCCCGGGCCTCGACGTCGTCCGTCCCGCGGACGCCGCGGAGACCGCCGTCGCGTGGCGCACGATCCTGGAGAACACCGAGCGGCCCGTCGGCCTCATCCTCACCCGCCAGAACGTGCCCAACCCGGCGCGCGGCTCCGGTGCGGCCGAGGGCGACACGCTGGCCAGCGCCGAGGGCACGGCCCGCGGTGGCTACGTCCTGGCCGAGGCCGCCGGCGGCACGCCGCAGGTCATCCTCATCGCCACCGGCTCCGAGGTGCAGATCGCGCTCGAGGCCCGCGAGATGCTCCAGGCGCAGGGTGTGGCCACGCGCGTCGTGTCGATGCCCTCGCGCGAGTGGTTCGCGCTGCAGGACGACGCCTACCAGGAGGAAGTCCTGCCCGGCTCGGTCAAGGCGCGCGTGTCGATCGAGGCGGCCATCGCCCAGGGCTGGCACGAGCTCGTCGGCGACGCCGGCCGCTGCGTGAGCCTCGAGCACTACGGCGCCTCCGCCGACTACCAGCGCCTCTACGAGGAGTTCGGCATCACGGCCGAGGCGACCGTCGCCAAGGCCCACGAGTCGCTGGCCGCCGCGGGGACCGACTCCCCCGGCGCCGACCAGGAGCCCTCCCGCGGGGGTACGGGCGACCTGCCCAAGTAGCGGCACCGGTCCGGCGGCGGCAGACTGCCGCCGCCGGA
>NZ_VDFS01000065.1:0-4055 GCF_006151955.1 Georgenia sp. 311
CCGCGGCGCACGGCGAAGGTGTCCCTGCCGTCACCGTCCCAGTCGCCGACGAGCACCTCGTCCGTGGCCTTGCCGTAGGGGAGGACGACGTCCGCCGCTCCCCCGCTCAGCGAGTTCTTGACGTGGTAGACCATGCCGCGGCGCACGGTCATCGTGTCGGTGCCGTCCCCGTTCCAGTCGCCCACGAGGACGGTGTCCCACGCACGCCCGTAGCCGAACTGCCGGTCGGGGCCGCCGGTGGTGTTGGAGTTGCGCACCGAGAACACGTTGGTGAGGTTGCGCGAGCCGATCGTGTCGACGCCGTCGCCGTCCCAGTCACCCACCCAGTAGCGGTCGGTCTGCACCCCGAAGGTGAAGACCGCGTTCGCCTCGGCGGCGAAGCTGTCGGAGAGGTAGAAGTCCTGGCCCCAGCCGTCGCTCTGCCCGCCCTTGGCGGCCGCCACCGTGCCCGACGTCGCCAGCAGTCCCGCCAGCACGCCGGCGACGGCCCATCGGCCTCCCCGCATCCACGCTCCCCCTCGCATTCCGGACAGGCTAACCACCGGCCTGGCGAGATCCGGTCGCCGCCGCGGGCGTGTCCCGGGATCGGGGCGGCGGCGCCGCGAGGTCAGGAGGTGAGGCTGCGCAGGAGCTCGACGTACCGGCGGCCGACGGCGTCGGCGGAGAACTCGGTGGCCCGCTCCCGGGCCGAGCGGCCGAGCTCGGCCCGGCGCCCGGGATCGGCTGCGAGGTCGTCGAGCGCGCGGGCGAGGGCGGCCGGGTCGCCGGGCGCGGTGAGCACGCCGTCGACGTCGTCGCGCACGGCCTCGTCGATCCCGGCGAGCGCGGAGGCGACGACGGCGCAGCCGGTGCCCATCGCCTCGAGGAGGACGACCGGGAGGCCGTCCTGGTCCCCGGACGCGGCGGGCACCGAGGGGACGACGACGATGTCCGCCTCGGCGTAGGCCTGACGCAGCGCGGTCCGCCCGAGCTGGCCGGCGAACGTCACCGGCAGCCCCTCGGCGGCGCGCTCGCTCTGCGCCCGCAGCGGCCCGTCGCCCACGACGGTGAGCCGGACGTCGGCCCGGACCAGCCGCAGCGCCTCGAGCAGGACGTGCAGGCCCTTCTTCTCCACGAGTCGGCCGACGAACAGCAGTCGCAGGGGCCCGTCGGGCCGTTCCACGCGCGGCACGACGCCGCTGAGGTCGGCGCCCATCGGCATGACCGAGACCTTCTCCGGCGCGGCACCCAGGTCGATGACCAGCCGGCGCATCTCCTCGTTCATCACGGTGACGTGGCCGGCGCGCCGCACCACCCATCCCTTGAGCCGTCGCAGCAGCGGGCTGTCGAGCGCGTAGAGGTCACCGCCGAGCGTCGTGACGAGCCGCGGGGTACGGGGCGCGCAGACAGTGGCGACCAGGCCCTGGGGCACGATCCAGTGCGCGTGGACGACGTCGGGACGGTGGCGGCGCACGGTCCGCAGCGTCGCCAGCGCCTCGGCGAGGACGAGGCACGGGACCTGCACCCACATGGCCCGGTCCTGGCGGAGGTTCTCGATGATCGCCCCGTGCGCCAGCCGCTCCCAGCGGGCCGGGAAGTACCGGAAGCGGCGGACCTGCAGCCGTCCCTCGCTCTCGTGTGTGGCGCCGCCGGGCACGGCGGGGACGAGGGCTATCGTGTCGAAGTGCTCGGCCTCACGCCGGGCCAGGTCGGAGACGAACTCCGGTGTCCCGTCCCCTGGACGGCCCGGGTAGGTCGACGCCAGCACGATGAGGCGAGGGCGGCTCACGCGGCTCCGTCCGAGAGGGGGAGGTTCATGCGCACAGGATCGCACGGCGGGGTCGCGGTCGTCGGCGGAGCGGGGTTCCTCGGGTCGGCGCTCGCCCGGTCCCTCGAGGGCCCGGACGTCCACCTCTACACGCGCTCGCGTCCCGTCCTGGCGTCCGGGAGCCTGCCCGCGGAGCTGGACACCGTCTCCACGGTCGTGTGGGCCGTCTCCCAGGTCAACCCACAGGTCGCCGAGGAGCGTCCGGACCTCGTCGCCGAGGACGAGCACCACCTCCTCTCCTTCCTCCGCGCGCTCGACGACCACGGGCTGTCCCCCCGGACCGTGCTGCTCAGCTCGGGGGGCACGGTCTACGGGAACCACGGGGCACCCTTCGCCGAGACGACGCCCACCCGGCCCGCGAGCGCGTACGGGCGGGCGAAGGTGCGCCTGGAGCAGGTCCTGGCCGACCACGCCGCCTGCCCGACGGTCGTGCGGGTCGCCAACGCCTACGGCCCCGGCCAGCCGGCCGGGCCGGGACAGGGCGTCCTCGCCCACTGGCTGCGCGCGGTCGCGGCCGGGCGGCCGGTCACCGTGTTCGGCGACCTCGGCACGGCCCGTGACTACGTCGCCGTCCAGGACGTCGTCGCCGCCCTCCTCCGGCTGCACCAGCACACCGGCGCGCTGCCGGTGGTCAACGTCGGGTCGGGCCGGGCGACGACGCTCGGTGAGCTCCTCGACGTCGTCCGCGACGTCACCGGCACCCCGGACCTCGCCGTGCGCCACGAGCCCGCGCGCGGGTTCGACGTGCCGGCGACGTGGCTCGACGTCGGCCTCGCCCGCGAGGTGCTCGGCTGGGAGCCGCGGACGTCCCTGCGGTCGGGGGTCGCGGCCACGTGGGAGTGGCTCGCGGCGAGCGTCGCCCGCTAGCCGGGCAGGACCTCGCGCCGGCTGCGCCTGCGCAGCAGCGACATGGCGCCCAGGCCGAGCAGGAGGTCGGCGACGGTGAGGACGACGCGGGCCAGGAGCACCGTGACGACCACGGCGCCGGCGTCGAGCTGCCCGGCGAGCAGGGCGCCGAGGACGGCCTCGCGCACCCCCACTCCCGCGGGCACGACGATGGCGAGGAAGCCGACGATCCACGCGAGGGCGTAGCCGCCGACGGCGAGGGCCAGGGTGGCGAGGTCGGCGTCCATGCCGAGCTGCGAGGCGATGAGCCAGACCTGGACGCCCGCGAGCACCCAGCCGGCCAGCGCCCACGCCGCCGAGCGCGCCACGCCCCCGCCGGTGAGCGGCTGCTCCAGGGCGGGCCGCCGCGCGAGGGACAGCGCGAGACCGAGCACCCGGTTGAGGACGGGCGGCAGGAGCAGGACGAGGAAGACCGGCAGCGTCCAGGCCACCCACCCGAACTGCTCGCGCAGCTCGGGCGGACCGAGGAGGACCGCGACGACGGCGAGGAGCAGGCCGGTGACGATGGAGACGAGGATCGACACGGCCATGACCGAGACCGACCGGCGGCGCGGGATCTCGTGGTCGGCACCCATCTCGGCCGCGGCGACGATGTTCCACACCCCGCCGGGCAGGTACTTGCCGACCTGGGACACGAAGAACACCCGGCTCGCGTCCCGCACGGACAGCCGGGAGCCGAGGTCGGTCATCACCGCCCGCCACGAGAGCATGGTGAGGAAGACGTAGGCCAGGCTCACCGCGAGGACGGCGAGCAGCTGGAGCGGGGAGATCGCGGCGAGCGCGGCGGTGACGCCGTCCCACTGGCTGGCGACCGCCCAGATCCCGAAGGCGAGTGCGGCGAGGAGGAAGACCACGCGGGCCCAGCGGGAGCGCAGCGCGGACAGGACGCGGCTCATCGGGCCAGCACCTCCTCCAGGGGCGCGGTGACCGCGCCGGCGGTGAACCGCTCGCCGCTCCACGCCCGCGCCCGGTCGCGCAGCCGCGCGAGCTGCTCGCGGTCGGCGGCGAGGCCGGCGAGCGCGTCGGCCAGCGCCTCGGCGTCCCCCGGCGGCACGAACAGGGCGGAGTCACCGAGCACGCGGCGCTGCGGCGGGGTGTCGCTCGTGACGACCGCGCAGCCGGCGGCGGCGCCCTGGTAGACCTTGTTGGGCACGACGCGCCTGGCCTTGTCGGTCGTGCCGAAGACGCCGAGGCACACGTCGTGCGCGGCGACGAGACCGGGCAGGTCGCCCGGGGCGACCCAGTCGTGCCAGGTCACCCACGGCAGCCCGGCGACGGACTCGCGCACGGCGGGGGCGTCCTGCCCGTCGCCGACGAGCGTGACCCGGACCTCGACGCCGCG
>NZ_VDFS01000066.1:0-17019 GCF_006151955.1 Georgenia sp. 311
CGGGGGCCGGCGTCCGCCGGCCCCCGCACGACGTCAGCGGGTCATGCTCCTGCTCGGCGGGAGCGCGTCCAGCGTCCCGTTCGCCCGGCTGGACACCACCTCGTCGATGACGGAGTCGACGTCGTGGAACCCGGCGCCCGCGAGGGTGATGCGCAGGAAGCGCAACCGCGGCCGCCCAGGTCCCGTCGGGTGCTGGTGGAGCCGGAACGACGCCGTTCCCAGGTTCGTGACGACGATGTGCTCGGCGACATCGGCCGGTGGCAGGGAACTGTCGCCCTCACCGGCCGCGTAGGCCTCGGCGACGAACCGCTCGGTCTCCTCGAGAAGCTCTCCCACGGCCCCCGCGAGTCGCGGGTCCGGCACCGCGCGGTCGGAGAACAGCGCCGTCGCCGCAGCGACCGCCGGGTCGCTGGTGGCCCGCGACCCGAGGTGCAGCACGAACGCGATGAGTGCGTGAGAGGGGCTGTCGGGGTAGGCCTTCCTCCCGGCGGCGACCGACGCGCGCACGGCCTCGCGCAGCGCGTCGCCCAGGGCGCTGACGAAGGCGCTCTTCGTGGGGAACTGGTGGGCCAGCGCCCCCTTCGTCAGCCCGTGTCGGGCGGCGATCGCGGAGAGGCTCGCAGCCGCGTAGCCGCACTCGAGGATCTCCGCGGCCGCCGCCTCGAGAAGGGCGGCCCGGGTCTCCTGTGCCGTGCGCTGCGGCGTGGGCTGCTCGGACATCGCGCCGATCCTACGTGCCCGGCTCCGCGGGCGGGCGTTCCGCGCAGATTCGGCTACCCTCATCGCATGAGTTCGGAGGCCCGAAAACTGATCGCGCTGGGCGTCGTCGCCCTCCTCCTCGCCGCCTGCTCCGCACCCGCCGAGAGCGCCGACGGGCGCATCGACGTCACCGTGACGACGACGCATGCCGCGGACCTCGTCAGCGCGGTGGGCGGAGAGCACGTCGACGTCACGGCACTCATGGGCCCCGGCGTCGACCCGCACCTGTACCGCGCCAGCCAGGGCGACGTGCGGGCGCTCGCCGACGCCGACCTCGTCGTCTACCACGGACTCTTCCTCGAGGGGCGGATGGAGGAGGTCCTCGAGGCCGGGGCGCTCGAGCGCGTCGTGGCGCTGACCGACGCGCTCCCCGCCGATGACCTCCTCGCGTCGGCCGACCACCCGGGCCAGCACGACCCGCACGTGTGGTTCGACCCCGAGCTGTGGGTGCAGGTGGTGCCCCCGCTCGTCGCGCAGCTGAGCGATCTCGCCCCCGAGCACGCCGAGGACTTCGCCGCAGGCGGGCAGGAGTACGTCGCGCAGGCGCTCGCCGCCCACGCCGAGGCCACCGCCCTGCTCGACGCCGTCCCCGAGCGCTCCCGCCTCCTCGTCACCTCGCACGACGCCTTCGGCTACTTCGGCCGCGCCTACGGCCTCGAGGTGCGCGGCGTGCAGGGGCTGTCGACCGAGGACGAGGCGGGCGTCGCCGACATCCGGCGCCTCGTCGACCTCCTCGTCGAGCGTGGGGTGCCCGCCCTGTTCACCGAGTCCAGCGTCTCCCCGGCGAGCATCACCGCCGTCCGCGAGGCCGCCGCGGACCGCGGCTGGACGGTCGAGGTGCCCGAGGAGGGCCTGTACTCCGACGCCCTCGGGGAGCCCGGCACGCCCGCCGGGACCTACGCCGGCATGCTCCTGGCCAACGCCGAGCTCGTCGCAGGCGCGCTGGGGCCGCGATGAGCGCCCCGCTGTCGGTCCACGGGCTCACGGCCGCGTACCGCGAGGAGCCGGTGCTGTGGGACGTGTCCTTCGCCGTGCCCGAGGGCCGACTCGTCGGCGTCGTCGGCCCCAACGGTGGCGGCAAGACGACGCTGCTCAAGATCGCCATGGGCCTCCTGCGGCCGGTCGCCGGCACCGTGCGGGTCTTCGGCCGGCCGCTGGAGCGCGGGCGCCGGGACGTCGGCTACGTCCCGCAGCGGGGGAGCGTCGACTGGGACTTTCCGACGAACGCGCGCGACGTCGTCGAGATGGGCACCTACGGGCGCCTGGGCTGGCTGCGCCGCCCCGGCCCGGCCGAGCGGCGCACCGCCGAGCGGTGCCTCGAGCGCGTCGGGATGCTCGACCTCGCCGACCGGCAGATCGGGGAGCTTTCCGGCGGCCAGCAGCAACGCGTCTTCCTCGCCCGGGCGCTGGCCCAGGACGCGCGCCTCTACCTCGCCGACGAGCCGTTCGTCGGCGTCGACCACCCCACCGAGCGCGTCGTCGTCGACCTCCTGCGCGAGCTCCGCGACGAGGGGCGGACCGTCGTCGTCGTCCACCACGACCTCGCCACCGTGGCCGAGTACTTCGACACCGTCGTCCTGCTCAACCGCGAGCTCGTCGCTGCCGGCCCCACGGCCGAGGTCTTCACCGCGGAGAACGTCGCCCGCACCTACGGCGGGGCAGTCCTGCCCTTCGGGGGGAGCGCGGGCGATGGGTGAGGTCGCCGGGATGCTCGGGGACTACACGCTGCGCACGGTCGCCCTCGGGGCGGCCGTCCTGGGGCTGCTCGGTGGCACGCTCGGCACCTTCGCGGTGCTGCGCCGCCAGAGCCTGCTCAGCGACGCGCTCGCCCACGCGACGCTGCCCGGCGTCGTCCTCGGGTTCCTCGTCACCGGCACCACGTCCGGCCCCGGCCTCATGAGTGGCGCGGCCGTGACGGCGGCGCTCGCGGCCGGGCTCGTCCTCCTCGTCGTCCAACGCACGCGCGTCAAGCAGGACGCCGCCCTCGCCCTCGTCCTGTCGGTGTTCTTCGGCGCCGGGACCGTGCTCCTCACCTACGTCGCCGGCACCGGGGCGTCCGGGCAGAGCGGCTTGGACCGCTTCGTCCTCGGCCAGGCCGCCAGCCTCGTCGCCTCCGACGTGCGCGTCATGGCCGCGGTCACGGCGCTCGTCCTCGCCGTCGTCGCCCTCACGTACAAGGAGCTCAAGCTCGTCGCCTTCGACCCCGCCTTCGCCCGCGCCGTGGGCTACCCGGTGCGGTGGGTCGAGGCGCTGCTCACCGGTCTCCTCGTCCTGGCCATCGTCGTCGGGATCCAGACGGTCGGCGTCGTCCTCGTCGCGGCCCTGCTCATCACCCCAGCCGCCGCGGCGCGGCAGTGGACCGACCGGCTCCCGGTCATGCTGGTCCTGGCCGCGGTCCTCGGGGCGGTGAGCGGGGCGAGCGGGGCGGTGCTCAGCGCGACGACCACCGACCTGCCCACCGGTCCGCTCGTCGTCCTCGTCGCGACCGGTCTGCTCCTGCTGTCACTGCCCGCCCGGCGCCTGCGCGGACACCGGCGCCGCACGGGGGTGGCGGCGTGAACGTCGACCTCGTCATCATCGTCACCGCCCTGCTCGTCGTCGCGCCGTGCGCGCTGCTCGGCTGCGTCCTCCTGCTGCGCCGCAAGGTCATGGTCGCCGACGCGATCTCCCACGCGGCGCTGCCCGGCATCGTCGTCGCCTTCCTGCTCACCGGCTCGTTGGGCCCGCTCGCCGCCGTCGCCGGCGCCGCGGCGTTCGGACTGCTCACCGTCACCCTCGTCGACCTCCTCGAGCGCAGCGGCACGGTCCACGGCGACGCCGCCACCGGCATCGTCTTCACCGGGCTGTTCGCCCTCGGGGTACTGCTCGTCGCCCGGTTCGGCGGCGACGTCCACCTCGACCTCGAGCACGTCCTGTTCGGCGAGATCGCCTTCGCGCCGCTCCACGTCCTCACCGTCGGGGGCGTGGACCTCGGGCCGCGCTCCTGGTGGACCACCGGCCTCGTCGCGCTCGTCGCGGTGGCGGCCGTGCTCCTGTTCTACAAGGAGCTCAAGGTGACGACGTTCGACCCCGCGCTCGCCGCCGTCCTCGGCCTGTCCCCGGTGGTCGTCCAGACCGTCCTCATGTCGCTCGTCTCGCTCACGGTCGTCGGCGCCTTCGACGCGGTCGGCGCCATCCTCGTCGTCGCCCTCCTCGCCGGTCCGGCGGCCACCGCCTACCTCCTCACCGACGGCTTCGGTCGCATGCTCACCGTCGCGCTCGGGGTCGGGGTCGTGGCAGTCCTCGGCGGGTACGGCCTCGCCGTCCTGTGGGACCTGTCGATCGCCGGGATGGTCGCCACCGTCGTCGGCGCGCTCTTCCTCCTCGCCCTCCTCGTCGCCCCGCGCCACGGGCTCGTCGGCGGGGCACTCGTGCGCCGTCGCAGGAGGCGCGAGCTGCGTCGCCGGCTCGTCACCCACGCCCGCCGCAGGCTCGGCCCGGGGGCGACGGCGGCGCAGGTCGCGGCCCGCCTGGAGTGGCCTGTCTCGCACGTGGAGCGGGTGGACGGTCCGATAGAATAGGGAGCAGGGTCTGCAGCGCTTCCGGGGTGGGAGGAGCGCAACCCCGGCTATTCCTCGTGGAGACTGTGTGTCCGTCCTGTCCTCCTATCGGCGCCTGTTCGCGCTGACTGGACCCCTGTACATCGTCATCGCCTTCCTCGCGCGCCTCCCGCTCGCGATGGCCCAGATGGGCACGCTGCTGCTCGTCGCGGGGGTGAGCGGCAGCTTCGGCAGCGGCGGCGCCGCCGCCGGCGCGTTCGCCGTCGTCAACGCGATCGCCTCCCCGGTCGCGGGCGCCCTCACCGACCGGGTGGGCCAGCGCCCCGTCCTGCTCGTCCAGTCCGTCGGCGGGTCGCTCTCGCTCATCGCGCTCGTCGTCCTCGCCGGCCAGGAGGCGCCGTGGGAGGTGCTCGCCGTCCTCGCCGGTGTGGCGGGACTCTTCCTGCCGCAGGTCGGCACGCTCGCCCGGGTCCGCTGGCGTGAGCTCGCCGGCCGCCGCGGCGGGGAGCGGTTCAAGCTCCTGTCGACGGCCTTCTCCTACGAGGGTGCAGCCGACGAGGCGTCCTTCGTCCTCGGCCCGGCGCTCGTCGGCACGCTCGCCGCACTCGTCTCGCCCTCGGGCGCGCTCGTCCTCGCCGCTGCGCTGCTCGCCGTCTTCGCCACGCTGTTCGCCGTCCACCCGACCGTCGCGGTCGTCCCCGGGCACCGCGGTGCGGCGGGCTCCCGGGGGGCGCGCATCGGTCCGCTCGTCCTCGCCCTCGGCGCGGGGCAGCTCATCGTCGGCACGATCTTCGGCTCGGTCCAGTCCGGGACGACGGCGCTGGCCACCGCGGCGGGTGAGCCGGGACTTGCCGGCCTGCTCCACGCTGTCCTCGGCGTCGGCAGCGTCGTCGCGGGCCTCGCGATCGTCGTCCTGCCCGAGCGCTTCCGGCTCGCCGACCGGCTGTCCGTGTTCGCCGGCGCGATCGCGCTGCTCACCCTGCCGCTGCTCGCCGTCGACAGCCTCGGGGCGCTCGCCGTCGTGCTCGTCGTCCTCGGCCTGGCGGTCGCGCCCTACATGATCACGCTGTTCTCCGCCTGCGAGCGGGTGGCCGACCCGGGCCGGCTCGGCGCGGCGATGATGGTCCTCGCGGCGGCGACGTCGCTCGGGTACGCGCTCGGCTCGAGCACCGCGGGCCGCCTCGCCGACGTCGCCGGGCACACCGGTGCCTACCGGGTCACGGTCATCGCCGGCGCGGTCGCCTTCGTCCTGTCGCTCGTCATCCGCGCCGCCCTCCACCGCAAGGGCCGCGAGACGGAGCGGGTGCCCCACGTGACCGAGGAAACGGGCGCTGACGAGGCCACGGTGATGGTCTAGCGTCTACCGACTCTCCGGGTCCAGGCCGAGCGCGGCGCGTCCGCCGTCGACCGGCAGGACCGTGCCGGTGACGAACTCGGCCGTGAGCAGGAAGGCGACGGCGTGGGCCACGTCGCGCGGCGCACCCGCGTGCCCGAGCGGGTGCAGCTCGGCCAGCAGCCGCTGCGCCTCGGGGTGCACGGCGGCGTAGGCGGCGGAGCGGGCGGTGGTTATCGACCCGAGCGCGACGGCGTTGACCCGGATCCCCTGCGGGCCGTGGTCGACGGCCGCCGCTCGGGTCAGGCCCTCGACGGCCGCCTTCGCGGTGGCGTAGGGGAGCGCACCGCGCACCGGGCGCTGCGCCTGGTGGGAGGAGACGTTGACGATCGCGCCGGGCCGGGAGTGGGAGCGGAAATGGCGGACGGCGGCGTGGCAGCCGACCACCGCGAGGTCGAGGTTGAGGGCGATGAGGGCTGCCACCTCCTTGGCGCTCGCCGTGTCGAGGGCGGCGTCGCGGAAGACGGCGGCATTGTTCACCCAGCCGGTGAGCGGCCCGTGCTGCTCGGCGAGCTCGGCCGCCGCGGCCGCCGCCGCGGGGTCGGCCGCGTCCGCGCCGAGGCTGTGCACCCGAGGGCTGGTGCTCGTGCCCGGTGCCGGGTCGAGGTTGACGACGTGGCCGATCGTCGCGAGGTGCTCGGCGATCGCGCTGCCCACACCGCCGCTGGCCCCTGTGACGACGAACGAGGCGTTCATGCACCGACGCTAGCGACGGACGGTCGAGGCCGCGCTGGGTTTTCCCGACCGGCCGTCTGGCATGGCGAGAACACCCCTGCGTGACTAGCGTCACAAGTGGGCGCGGGCCCGTGTCCGATGCGCGACGGAGGAGAAGTCATGAAGGCGCTGGTCTACCACGGTCCGGGCAAGAAGGCGTGGGAGGAGGTGCCAGACCCGACGATCCGCTCGGCCACCGACGTCATCGTCCAGGTCGACACCACCACGATCTGCGGCACCGACCTGCACATCCTCAAGGGGGACGTCCCGGCGGTGACCGAAGGGCGGATCCTCGGCCACGAGGGCGTCGGCACGGTGGTCGAGGTCGGCTCGGCGGTGAGTCGGCTCGCGGTGGGCGACCGGGTGATCATCTCCTGCATCTCCAGCTGCGGCTCGTGCTCGTACTGCCAGGAGCGGCTGCCCGCCCACTGCCTCAACCCCGAGGGCGCGCCTGGCGTGGGCTGGATCCTCGGCCACCTCATCGACGGCACCCAGGCCGAGTACGTCCGCACGCCGTTCGGGGAGAACTCGCTGCACAAGCTGCCCGAGGGGGTGAGCGACGAGGCGGGACTCTGCCTGTCCGACATCCTGCCCACCGCCTTCGAGATCGGTGTGCGCAACGGGCGCGTCGAGCCGGGCGACGTCGTTGCCGTCATCGGTGCGGGACCGGTGGGGCTGGCGGCCATCATGACCGTGGGTCTCTACGGAGCCTCCCGCGTCATCGCGCTCGACCTCGACGACAACCGCCTCGAGCTCGCCAAGCAGTTCGGTGCGACGGACGCCGTCAACAACGGCAGCCCCGGCTGGCACGAGGAGGTCATGGGGATGACCGACGGGCTGGGCGTGGACACCGCCATCGAGGCGGTGGGCATCCCGGCGACCTTCGACGCCTCGGTCAGTCTCATCCGGCCTGGCGGCACCGTGGCGAACGTCGGCGTGCACGGTGCGCCGGTGGAGCTGCCGCTCCAGGACCTGTGGATCAAGGACGTCGCGATCACCACGGGTCTGGTGTCCGCGACGACGACGGCGATGCTCCTCAAGCTCGTCGCCCAGGGCAAGCTGACCCCGGAGCAGTTCATCACGCACCACTTCCCGATGAACGACTTCATGGACGCCTACGACACCTTCGGCCGCGCCGCCGAGACGCGGGCGATGAAGCTGGCCATCAGCCGTTGAGCAGTGCTGCGGCCTCCCGGGCACCGGCCCGGGAGGCCGTCGCGTGCGCCCCGGAGTCGGGTTCGATCCCACCCTCCGTTCAGCTGAGAGCACCGGCTGACGCCCGGTACGGTCGATCGGGCACCGAGGAGAGGGCGGTCGACTATGTGGTTGCGACGCATCGTCGCGTCCAGCGCTATCGCGGGGGCATGTTTCCTTGCTGCTGCGTGCTCGGATGCAGATTCGCAGGCCTCGGACAGCGCCACCTCGTCAGACGAGAACCCGGCTGGGGTGGGGCCGAGCAGGGTGCCCGCTGACCTGTCCTCGGAGCCACCTGCATCAGCCGAGGAGCCATCCGCTGCGCCGGCGACCTCTGCGGAGCCCGAGCCTTCCGTCACGCCCTCGCCTGGTGACCCGGCCTACGCCTGGCCTACCAGGGACGTCGCGAAGTTGGTTGAGCCGATGGGGTGGTGGCTGAATCCCATTCCGATCCCGGAGGAGCGCGCGATTGCGGAGGCGCATCCGAGGGTGATCCTCGTGAACACCTGGTACAACGTCATTCCCGCGTCGTACTACCGGGATGCCAACGGCAACCCGTCGTTCTACCACGTCTACGAGCCGATCCCTGTGGACCCGGACTGGCCGGAGGGATCGGTCGTCATTCTCGACGCGGACACCCTCGAGATGATCGAGAGCGTCCAGGTGTACCGCACCAACGACGAGATGCTCGCCGGCGGCTACTGAGCAGCGGGGCCTGCGGGCCGGCGCGTCAGGGGAGTGAGACGGCGGCGACGACCGGGCGCCACTGCTCGGGAACCAGAGGCTCCCGGGCGGCGCGCTCGCGGCCGGCGAGCCGCTCGCAGAGCGCGATCGCGTCGGTGAGCAGGTCGCGCAGCATCCCCGAGGGGTCGGGCACGCAGGCCGTGGCCAGCCCCACCGACGCGATCTCGACGACGGCCGCCCCCGGGTGGTGCGAGCCCACCGCGCCCACCTGGTCGACGAACGCCGCGGCCCACCGCTCGGCGAGGGGGACCTGGTCCAGCGCGCGGCGGCTGGAGGGGTGGAACCGCAGGTCCTCCCGCCCCTCCCGCTCGGCGCGGCGGCGCTCGCAGGACAGGATGCCCACCGCGAGGGACCGCTGGTGGTGCTCGCTCACCACCGGCAGGGCGCGGCTCGCGGCGAGCAGCGTGAGCTCGTCGTCCCAGTGCGGGTCGTCGCTGCGCAGCCCGATGACGCGCGGGATGAGCAGGGCGAGGCGTGGTCGTTCGGCGTCGTCGGTGAGGTCGTTGACCAGCCGGGCGAGGTGCGCGAGCAGCGGGTGCGTGCACGCCGGTTTGTCGCTCCACCGCTCTCCGGCGAGGTAGGAGGCGAGCTCCATGAAGCAGGCGCCGCGCCTGGGGCTGCGGTGCTTGCCGCGCGAGAGCATCGGGAGCATCTCGATGTCGGCGTCCACGTGGTCACCTCACAGCATCTCGACAATCTGACAAGTGTGGCCCCTGTCACACCCCCGGTGCAATCGCTGGGGCGGACATCGCGCGTCCGATCTGTCCGATCTCCTCGGGGTCCCCGAGCAGGCCGAGGAGGTGCTCCGCCCGTTCGTTCAGGTCGGCGCGGGCCTCCTCGGTGAGGGTGTCGGGCCGGCGCGGGGAGTCGAGGTGGCGGACGAACCGCTCGACGGCGCGGGCGGCCGCCTCCTCGCGCCCGCCCTCGAGGTGGCGCTCGGCCTGCTCGAGCGCGGTGGCGAGCTGCCGGGCGATCGGCCCGGCCACCGCGCCGTCCTCGACGTGCGCGGCGAGCGCGCCACCGAGCGCGTCGAGGGCCGCGCCGGGGTCGGTCGGCTCGGGTGCCTCGGCGCCGGTCGCGTCGACCCGCGTCCAGCCGTCCGTGGTGATCGTCGCCCGGTCGGTGAGGTCCCAGTCGTCGAAGGACCCGGGCACCTGGATCCGGTCGACGTAGACGCCGCGGCCGGAGTAGACGTCGTCGGTGGCGTAGCGCAGCCGCAGCTCGACGTCGCCGCTGAGCCCGGCGAGGTCGAAGCGCGCCTCCCACCAGCGGCCGAGCCCGTCGCCCGAGACGGTGCCCGCCGCGGGGATCGTCGTCCCACCGGCGGTGAGCGTCCCGTCCAGGGGCTGCCAGGTCGCGCCGTCGTCGGTCGAGGCCTCGACGTGCAGGAGGTCGGTCGGCTCGGTGTGGAACCACAGGTCGAGGACGAGCTCGGAGTCGCCGGTGAGGCTCACCGGGACGCTGAGGGTGCTGTCCAGGGAGTCGCCGATGCCGGAGTACCAGGCGGCGCCGCGGGTGAAGCCGGTCATCGGGTGCGCGAGCCCGGCGGCGCGGGCGACGGCGCGGCGCACCGGGTTGATGTTGCCCCAGTCGCGGCTCGGGTGGACCCGGTTGGTCATGAGGATGGCGATGGTCTCGGTGTGCGGGTCGATGACCAGGGAGGTGCCGGTGAACCCGGTGTGGCCCGCGGACTCCGCGCTCGTGAGGACGTCGTGGTAGAACCACGCCTCGAGCTCGGGGCCCAGGCCGCGGTGCGAGGAGGACAGCTGCCCGGTGTGGTCGCGCATCATCGCCTCGACGGTCGCGGCGTCCAGGACGCGCGCGCCGTCGTAGCTGCCGCCGTTGAGGAGCATCTGGGCGAAGGTCGCGACGTCGTCGGCGGTGGAGAAGACCCCGGCGTGGCCGGCGACGCCACCCAGGCGCCAGGCGCCCTCGTCATGAACCTCGCCGTGGACGAGGCCGCGCGCGGGCGTGGCCTGGTACTCGGTGGCAGCGATGCGCGGCAGCAGCTCGGCGGGCGGGTTGTACATCGTGTCGCTCATGCCGAGCGGTCCGGTGATGTGGGCGGCGACGTACTCGTCCAGGCCCTGGCCCGAGACGCGCTCGACGATCTCACCGAGCGTGATGAGGCCGAGGTCGCTGTAGAGGTAGCCGGTGCCGGGCGTGGAGGTGGGGGCGACGTCCCAGACCCGCTGGAGCGCGGCGGCCTCGTCGGGCGCGCTCCACAGGTTGATCCAGGCGGGCAGGCCCGCGGTGTGGGTGAGGAGCTGCTCGACCGTGATCGCGTCCTTGCCGTTCGCCGCGAAGGCCGGTACGTAGGAGGCCGCGGTGTCCTGCAGGTCGACCTCGCCCGCCTCGACGAGCTGCATGACCGCGACGGCGGTGAAGAGCTTGGACAGCGAGGCGAGGTCGAAGATCGTGTCGGTCCGCATGGGGACCTGCTGCTCGGCGGGCAGCTCGGTGGTCGTGTCCGCCCAGCGCACGGCGTGCCCCACGGCGGTGCGCTCGACGACGACGCCCTCGGAGGCGATGAGCGCGACAGCGCCCGGGTAGAAGGGGGTGGGCTCACGGGTGAGTCCTTCGAGGAGCGCCGGTTCGACGGCGTCGAGGCGGTGCTGGAGGAGTCCGACCTCCTCGGCGGTGCCGTCCCGCAGCACCCGCTGCGGTGCCTCCGAACGGTCCCAGCCCACCCGGTCCTCCTCGACGCCCGCGGCCGGCAGAGCCGCCCCGAGCACCGCGACGCCGAGCGCGACAGCGAGCAACCTGCGCATGACTACCCCTCCCGTAGACGCCGGCGGCCCCGCCGGCACCGACACTGTGGCGAAGCGCACACGGCAAAGTCAAGGGTTGACCATGGGAAGGCCTTTTCGGCAAACGAGTTTCGCGGGTAGGGTGCGACCCACGACGGCGAGAGCGGGGGGCGCCGTCGACCTGGCGCGACGGGGGCGGCGCAGCGGCCTGCGGGGCGGCGAGGGCGGCGACGTGCGGGCGTCGCCGTCGCCGCTCAGGGCCGCGGGATGTTGCGGAGATTGGACCGGGCCATCGCCATGACCTCCCCGGAGCCCCCGCCGAAGATCTCCTTGGTCATCGAGGTCGCGAAGCCGCGCACCTGGCCGGCCGTGATGCTCGGCGGGAGGGACAGCGCGCGCGGGTCGGTGACGACGTCGACGAGAACCGGGCCGCTGCGACCGAGAGCGTCGGAGAGGGCCTCCCGCAGCTCGCGCGGGTCCTCGACCCGCAGCGCGGGGATGCCGATCGCCTCGGCCACCCGGCGGTAGTCCACCGGCGGGGTGTCGGTCGCGTGGTCGGGCAGGCCCTCGACGAACATCTCGAGCTTGACCATCCCGAGCGTGGAGTTGTTGAAGACGACGACGGCGACCGGCAGGTCGAGGTCGCGCAGGGTGATGAGCTCGCCGAGGAGCATCGACAGCCCGCCGTCCCCGGCAAGGGCGACGACCTGGCGCCCGGCGGACGCGGCGCCGATTGCGTGGGGCAGCGCGTTGGCCATCGAGCCGTGGAGGAAGGAGCCGATGACGCGGCGCCGGCCGTTCGGGGTGAGGTAGCGCGCCGCCCACACCGTGTTCATCCCGGTGTCGACGGTGAACACGGTGTCCGGCCCGGCGACCTCGTCGAGCTGGACGGCCGCGTACTCCGGGTGGATGGGGCGCAGCCGGTCGACCTTGCGGGTGTAGGCGCCGACGACGGAGGACATGAGCTTGTCGTGGCGCTTGCGCATCGACTTGAGGAACGTGCGCGACTTCTTGCGCTTGACCAGCGGCATCAGGAGCCGGAGCGTCGCGCCCACGTCGCCGTGGACAGGGACGTCGAGCCGGGTGCGCCGGCCCAGGTGCGTGGCGTCGACGTCGACCTGCGCGGTCCGCACGTCCGAGGGCAGGAAGGCGGGGTAGGGGAAGTCCGTGCCGAGGAGGACGAGGAGGTCGGCCTGCTCCATGGCGTCCTGGCAGGCGCCGTAGCCGAGGAGGCCCGACATGCCGACGTCGAAGGGGTTGTCGTACTGGATGACCTCCTTGCCGCGCAGCGAGTGGCCGACGGGGGCGCCGAGCTGCTCGGCGAGGGCGAGGACCTCGGTGCGCGCGCTGCGGGCGCCGACGCCGACGAAGAGGGTGACCTTCCTGGCCTCGTTGATCGCCGCTGCGAGGGCGGCGACGTCCTCCTCGGCGGGCACGAGGGTGGCTGTGCCGGTGGCGGGGACGAGCGTCTGGCCGGCGTCGGCCACCGTGAGGTCCGCGACGTCCCCGGGCAGGGTGAGGACGGCGACCCCGGGCGCGGTGAGGGCGTGCTGGATCGCGCTGCGGGTGACCCGGGGGAGCTGGGCGGGGGAGGAGATCAGCTCGGAGAACACTGAGGCCTCGGTGAAGAGGCGGTCGGGGTGGGTCTCCTGGAAGAACTGGGTGCCGATCTGGGCGCTGGGGATGTGGGAGGCGATGGCGAGGACGGGCAGCCGTGAGCGGTTGGCGTCGTACAGGCCGTTGATGAGGTGGAGGTTGCCCGGTCCGCAGGAGCCCGCGCACACGGCCAGCCGGCCGGTGACCTCCGCCTCGCCTGCGGCCGCGAAGGCGGCAGCCTCCTCGTGGCGGACGTTCACCCACTCGATCCCCTCGGTGCGCCGCACGGCGTCGACGACGGGGTTGAGCGAGTCTCCGACGATCCCGTAGATCCGCTCCACCCCCGCCGCGACGAGCTGGTGGACGAGGTGGTCGGCGACGCTGGTGGCCATGGGTGCTCCTCGGTTCGGGGCGGCCATCGTCGCGCGAGCGCCCGTCCGGCGCAGGCGGAATGGGCGATTTCGCAGGTGGAAGCGGCATCTCGACACGTGCCGCCCAGTTCGGGAGAAACCTTGACCAAATTGGCCATACCGACTGGTGGACTTTTGGTTGACACCCGACAGAACCGTCTCTAGTTTCGGCGTCAGTGGTCGCCGTTGACCACGAGCCCACCTTGATGAGGAGGTGACGCACTACGCGCGCGGCCGGCGTCGACCGGCCGGAGACAGCAGAGACCGAGCCCCACCCCTTGCCACGGACGAGGGGCCCGGTCCCAGTGATGAACCCTGAGAAGGAGTTGCACCACGCTATGGATGCTAACAATTCCCGGACACGACTGCGCCGCGGGCTCGCGGCGACGGTCGCCGGGGCCCTGACGGCGGCCGGCCTCGCGGTCGCCGGTGTGCCCGCGATGGCGCACGACGGCGTCGACCACGATGCCGAGCCGGGCGCCGCGGCGGCGCTCGACTGGTCCAACTACGAGAAGGTCACCCTGACCAAGGACGTCGGCGAGCCGATCGACATGGCCGTCCTGCCCGACGGGCGGGTCCTGCACACCGCCCGCAACGGCGACGTCCGCCTCACCGACCCGAACACGGGCGTCACCCGTGTCATCAACACGATCCCCGTCTACGCGAACTCCGAGGACGGGCTCCAGGGCATCGCGATCGACCCGGACTTCGCGGAGAACAACTGGGTCTACCTCGTCTACGCCCCGGTCGAGCTCTCCGGGACCTCCCCCTCCACCGGCCGCCCCTACCCGGCCTCCACGCCGGTGGGCAACGCGCCCAACACCCTGCCCGCGGGCCAGGACGAGACGTACTGGGACCAGTGGCTGGGCTACAACGTGCTGTCCCGCTTCCAGTGGGACGCGGAGAGCAACTCCATCGACCTCGCGTCCGAGCAGGAGCTCCTCAAGGTCGAGGCCCAGCGCGGGCAGTGCTGCCACGTCGGCGCCGACATCGACTTCGACGGCGAGGGCAACCTCTACCTCAGCACGGGTGACAACACCCCGGCGAGCACCCCCGGCGCCAACGGCTTCGCGCCGAACAACGACGCCCCGGGCCTGAACCCGGGCTTCGACGCGCGTCGCGGCGCGGGCAGCACGAACGACCTGCGCGGCAAGATCCTGCGGATCGACGTCCTCGAGGAGATCGAGGCCGGCGTCGAGCCCGGACCCGGCGCCACGTACACGATCCCCGAGGGGAACCTCTTCACGGGCGAGGAGTACGACGACGTCCGCGACAAGGTCCGCGAGGAGATCTTCGTCATGGGTGCCCGCAACCCCTTCCGGATCGAGGTCGACCCGGGGACGAACTCCCTGTCGTGGGGCGACTACGGCCCTGACGCGAGCAGCGCGGTCGCCGCGGCCAACCCGAACCGCGGCCCCATGGGCTACGTCGAGTGGAACGTCGTGTCCCTGGACAACCCGGTCAACGCCGGGTGGCCCTACGTCCACGGCCCCAACGCCCCCTACAACGAGTGGGACTACGCGACGGCGAGCCCGCGCGAGTTCTTCGACCCGGAGGACCTGCGCAACAACTCGCGGTGGAACACCGGCCTCGTCGAGCTGCCCCCGGCCTTCCCGGCCACGCTGTACTACGGCGACAACCCCGGCGACCAGCCGTGGGACGAGCTGGTGAACTTCGGCACCAGCAACGGCCAGGGTCCGATGGGTGGTCCGGTCTACCACTACGACCCGGAGAACCCCTCGACCGCCAAGTTCCCCGAGTACTGGGACGAGAAGAACTTCTTCTCCGAGTTCTCCCAGGACTACATCGCGGCGTTCACGCTGGACTGGGAGTCCTTCGCGGTCACGCACATCGAGGACTTCATGCCCAACCGGGCGCTGACGTTCGACAACGTCCCGCCCATCGACAACCCGATGGACCTCGAGTTCGGTCCGGACGGCTCGCTGTACGTCCTGGACTACGGTGACGGCTTCTTCCGGGCCAACCCGGACGCCGGGCTCTACCGGATCTCCTACGCCGAGGGGAACAAGGCACCGCGCGCCACGTTCACCGCCACCCCGATCTCCTCCTCCGCGGCCCCGCTCCAGGTGGCCTTCGACGCGTCGGCCTCCGTCGACCCCGAGGGCTCGGCGATGACCTACGAGTGGGACTTCGACGGTGACGGCACCTTCGACGCCACGGGGGCCACGGCTACCCACACCTACACCGAGCTCGGCCTGTACAACGTCCGTCTGCGGGTCAGCGACCCCCAGGGCAAGTTCGGCCTCACCTCCCGGCAGATCTCCGTCGGCAACCAGGCGCCGGAGGTCTCCCTCCGCTACCCGGCCAACGGCGGGTTCTTCGACTGGGGTCAGGTCATCCCGTTCCAGGTGACCACCCAGGACGCCGAGGACGGCACCGAGACCGTCTGCTCCCGCGTGAGCTGGACCTACGGCCTGGGCCACGACGAGCACGCCCACCCGGAGTCCACCGGCACCGGGTGCCAGGGCGTCTTCCGGACCGACCCGAACTCCCCGGAGCACGGGCCGGGCGCCAACCTCTACGGCGCCGTCGTCGTCACGTACACCGACGGGGGCCACAACGGCGTCCCGGCGGCCCGTGGTGAGGCCACCGCGCGTCTCAACCCGAAGACGCAGGAGGCCGAGCACGCCATCGAGCGGCGCGGCGTCGTCTCCTACGCCGACGAGTCCGCCGGCGGCGGCAACGCCGTGCGCGGCCTCGGCAGCGGGGACTTCCTGCGCTACGACCCGGTCAACCTCGTGGGCATCGACGGCGTGACCGTCCGGGCCTCCGGCGGCGGCCAGGTCCAGCTGCGCTGGGGTGCCGCCGACGCGGCACCGTTCGCCACCGCGCAGATCCCCGCCGGCGCGGGCTGGAAGGACGTCGAGGTGACCTTCGCGGACGCCCCGACCGGCACCGGACAGCTCTTCGTCACCTCCGCGGACGAGCTCGCCGTGGACTCCCTGGTCTTCCGCGGCCCGGGCATCTCCGACGTCCAGGTCCCGACCGTCGCGCACACGCTGAACCCGGCCGCGCCGACGGGCGTCGGTGGCGTCTACAACGTCCCGGTCCGGCTCTCGGTCCAGGCCCAGGACAACGGCGCGGTCCAGACCGTGCAGTACTCGGTCAACGGCGGGACGTCCTGGTCCAACCTCGCGGCGAACCAGCAGTTCGGTGTGACGTTCTCCGACGACGGCGCGTACACGGTCCTCTACCGGGCCACGGACGCGGCCGGGCTGGTCTCCGAGGTCGGCACCGTCACCTTCACCATCGACCGCGCGGCCCCGAACGAGCCGACGGTCGAGTCGACGACGCGTGCGTCGGTCACCTCCCTGCGGACCGTCTACGGGACGCCCGGCGAGGTCGTCGTCACCGTCTCGGGTGAGGGCGGTACGCCGTCCGGTGAGGTCGTCGTCACGAGCGGTGGCCGTGAGGTCGGGCGCGGGACGCTCAGCGAGGGCTCGGCGACCGTGGCGCTCGACGAGCGCCTCGCCGTCGGGACGCACACGCTGGGTGTCGCCTACCTGGCCGACGGGACCTTCAAGGCCTCGCAGACCACGGCACGGCTCATCGTCACCAAGGCGTCGACCGTCCTCACCGCCGAGGTCGCGTCGGTCAAGCCGGCCGTCGCGGCGAAGGTCGACATCCACGCCGAGACCGTGACGGGCCTGCCCGGGTCCGGCGAGGTCACCGTCCAGGTGAAGCGCGGTGTCTCGACCGTGGCCATGCTCAAGGCCACGCTCGACGAGAACGGTGACGCCGTCGTCACCCTGCCGAGGCTGGCCGCCGGGACCTACCAGGTCACGGTGGTCCACACGGCGACCGCGAACACCACGGCGAGCTCGGTCATCACGAGCCTCGTCGTCAAGTAGTCAACCCCCTCCGTGCGGGGCCGGCCGTCCGCCGGCCGGCCCCGCACC
>NZ_VDFS01000066.1:17345-42896 GCF_006151955.1 Georgenia sp. 311
CAACCGGCCGATGAGCCGCCGCAGCATGCTCAAGGCGCTGGCGGCCTCCTCCGTGGCCGTCGGTCTCGGCGCCGCGGTCGGCACCACCGCCGGTGCGGCTGTCGGCTCCATCCCCGGGGCCGCACCCTCCGGCGGCCGCAACCGCCTCGTCCCGCTGAACAAGCTCGGCATCATCCTGTACAGCGTCCGCGACAAGCTGAGCGGCGCCAACAGCATCGGCTTCCGTACGCTCTTCGAGGAGCTCGCCGCGATCGGCTACTCGGAGATCGAGTTCGCCGGCTACACGCAGGGCGGCGCCGGCGAGATCACCCCCGCGGAGATCCGTCAGCTCCTCGACGACAACGGCCTGCGGGCCGTGGGTGCCCACGTCAACCTCAACCCCTCGAACATCGACGAGCAGCTCGACATCGCCGAGACCCTCGGCATGCCGCACCTCGGCCAGGGTGGCGCCGTCACGAACAACAACACCGTCGCCGGGTGGGGACAGGCCGCCGACAACTGGAACCTCATGGGCGAGAAGGCCAAGGCCCGCGGCATCAAGCTGTACGCGCACAACCACGCGGGCGAGTTCGGTTTCCTCAGCGACGCGCCGAACACCCGCCGCTACGACTTCTTCATGGAGAACACCAACCCCGACTGGGTCTACCTCCAGATGGACGTCTACTGGGCCCACGTCGGTGCGCACCAGTTCCCCGGGTTCCGCCCCATCGACTACATCAACGCCAACCCGCGCCGATTCCCGCTCCTCCACCTCAAGGACGGAAAGGTCAACCCGGACGTCGGCAACGGGTACAACTACGTCGAGTTCGGGGTCGGCGACATCAACTTCCAGGAGTTCCTGTCCGCCACCCGCGACCGCGGCCAGCGCTTCGGCCTCTGGGAGCAGGACGACGCCTCCACCAACCCGGCGCCCGGGTACGAGCGCGACTCGCTGGGCAACGCCGCCCGCAGCTACGAAGCCATCGCCGCCCTCCGCGGCTGAGAAGGAGAGACCTGACATGATCCTCAAGCACTGGAAGACGCCGACCGCCGCGATCGCGGCTGCGGCTCTCGTCGCGATCGCCGCCCCGTCGGCGAGCGCGGCCATGACCGACTGCACCGACGACCTCGGCGACGCCACCATCTCCGGGGACCTCGTCGTCCCCGACGGCGCCACCTGCGTCCTCGGTGGGGCCACCGTCAACGGCAGCATCACCGTCGGCGCCGACGGCTGGCTCGACGCCACCTCGGTCACCGTCGACGGCGACGTCATCGGTATCGACACCTACGGCATCTCCCTCGACGGCACGTCCGTCAGCGGCGACGTCGTGTCCTACTCCGAGGGGCTGCGCGGCGGTTTCCTCTACCTCAACGACCTCGCGGTCGGCGGGAACGTCGAGGCCGGTGGCATCGACGTCGAGATCAACGACAGCTCGGTCGAGGGCTCCGTGTCCACGCTCGCCGCCAACTACGTCGACGTCCTGCGCACGAGCATCGAGGGCGACCTGTCCATCGACGGCAGCGGCTGGGGAGTGTCCCTCGCCGGCACGGTCGTCACCGGAAGCGTCGTCGTCAGCGGCAGCTCCCGCGACGTCCTCATCGGCGCCACCGCCGACGGCGGCGCGGACCAGTGGGGCAACACGGTGGGCGGCGACCTCACGCTCTCCGGCAACACCGCCAACCTCCAGGTCGCGGGCACGACCGTGCTCGGCGCCGTCGTCCTCGACGGCAACGAGCCGGCCGCGAACTTCGGTTCCGGCAACACCGCGGGCGCCGTCGACGGCGAGTACACCGGTTCCGCTCCGGCGGCCGGTCCCGCCGACGGCGACCAGTCCGTCGTCGTCGTCGTGCCCGAGCCCGACGCCGGTGAGTTCGTCTGGACGATCGACTCGACGAGCAACCTCGTCGACCTCGGTGTCGCGGTGGAGAACGGTGACCACTTCGTGGCCGACGGCACGCTCAACCCGGTCCGCGTGACCGACACCCGCATCGACGCCCCGCAGTGGTCGATCTCGGGTCAGGTCTCCGACTTCCGCGCCGGTGACGAGACCGTGTCGGGCAAGTACCTCGGCTGGACGCCGCAGGTGCTGGAGAACGACGGCGGCGCCGTCGCCGGCTCCCCGGTGGCCTCGGGCTTCGACGAGGGAGAGGGCCTGTCCGTCTCCCGCACGCTCGGCAGCGCGGACGCCGGTCACGAGCGCGGGTCGGCCCTCCTGGGCGCCGACCTCGAGCTCAAGCTCCCGGTGTCCGTCGAGTCGGGCACGTACAACGCGACGCTGACGCTCACCGCGCTCAGCTGACCCAGACCGGTGCCGCCCCGCCCGGGACCCACCCTCGGGCGGGGCGGCACCATCCACCTCGCACCACCCGTTGCACCCCGGAAGGACAGTCCCCATGGTCACCACCGAGAGCCGCCGCCTCCTCGCCACGCTGCTCGCGGCGCTCGCCGTCGTCGCCGTCGTCCTGCTCGGGTGGCCCGGACCCGCCTCCGCCACCACCGAGCCGGAGGAGGTGACGTGGGGGGTGAAGACCGCCGACAACGCGCACGGCGAGGCGCGGGCGAACTACCAGTACGAGCTCGCCCCCGGCCAGACCCTGGACGACGCCATCGTCGTCACCAACTACTCCGAGCGGGAGCTCACCGTCGCGGTGTACGCCGCCGACGGGTTCCTCAACGAGAGCGCCCAGCTCGACCTGCTGCCCGCCGGCACCCCCTCCGAGCACGTCGGCGCGTGGGTCACCCTCGCCGCCGACGAGGTGACCATCGGCGCCGGGGAGGCCGTGGAGATCGACTTCCGCCTCACCGTGCCGCCCAACGTCACCCCCGGGGACTACGCCGGCGGCATCGTCACCTCCCTCGGCCCGGCCGACGCCGGTGACGGGCTCAAGGTGGACCGGCGCCTGGGCGCGCGCCTCCACCTGCGCGTCGAGGGCGAGCTCGAACCGTCCCTGGGGATCAGCGACGTCGAGGTCGAGCACTCCGGCTCCTGGCTGCCCTGGGAGGCCGGGGTCGCCACCGTGACCTTCACACTGGAGAACACCGGCAACGTGCGGCTCAGCGGCCGGCACACGGTGAGCTTCTCCGGGCTGCTCGGCCTCGGGGGACGCAGCTCCGTCGTCGTCGACCTCGAGGAGATGCTGCCGGGGACCAGCTTCCAGCGCACCGTCGAGCTCGAGGGAGTGTGGCCGCTCGTGCGTACGACCGGCGCGGTCATGGCCGAGGGGGCACCGGTCGGCGTCGAACGCCTCATGCCGCTCGCCCGCGCCGAGTTCGCCGTGTGGACCCCGCCGTGGTCCGTGACGCTCGGCCTCGCCGCGCTCGCCGGGCTCGTCGTCCTCTCCCGCCTGCGGGCCCGCGCGCGCCGCCGGGCCGAGGACCGCCGCGTGGCCGCCGCCGTCGCCGAGGCCGTCGCCGGTGCAGGCCTCCCCGAGCCCACAGCCACCGCCCCCCGCTGACCCGGTCCCTCTCCTCCGTTACCGCCGAGCGCTGGATCGTGCGCGCCCGGTGGGCGGGCTAGGGTCGGCGGCGTGCCCGTCCCGCCGTTCATCACCGCCCTGCGCGAGCATGTGGGCCACGACCTGCTGTGGCTGCCCGGCGTCACCGGCGTCGTCCTCGACGCGCGTGACCGGGTCCTGCTCGTGCGTCGCTCCGACACCGGGCGGTGGGCCCTCGTCTCGGGGATCCTCGAGCCGGGGGAGCAGCCCGCCCTCGGCCTGCTCCGCGAGGTCACCGAGGAGACCGGCGTGCGCGCCGAGGTGCTCGCCCTCACGGCGGTCCGGGCGGGCGAGCCGGTGACCTACCCCAACGGCGACGTCGCCCAGTACCTCGACCTCACGTTCTGGTGCCGTCACCTCGACGGCGAGGCGCACGTCGCCGACGACGAGGCCACGGCCGTCGGCTGGTTCGAGCTCGACGCGCTGCCCGCCGACCTCACGCCGTCGTCCCGGCAGCGGCTCGCCGACACGCTGGCCTACCGCGCGGACCCGGCAGCGGGCCCGCGCCTCGAGCGGTGAGGTCGCCGGCCGGGCACCTCACGTGCCCGGCCGGCGTCACGCTCAGTCGGACAGGGCCGCGGCGACGGCGAGGGACAGCGCGCCCTGGAACGTCGTCTCGCGCTCCTCGGCGCTCATGTCCTGGGAGCTGTCGAGGAGGTGGTCGGAGACGGTGAGCACGGTCAGCGCCTGGCGCCCGAGCTCGGCCGCCACCCCGTACAGCGCGGCGGCCTCCATCTCCACGCCGAGCACGCCGTAGGCGCCCAGCGCCTCGGTCTGCCCGGGGACCTTGAGGTAGAAGTGGTCGCGGGAGACGATCGTGCCGACGTGGTAGTTCTCGATGCCCTTCTCGCGGGCGGCGCGCACGGCCGCCTCGGCGAGCTCGAAGGAGGCGACGGCGGAGTAGTTGATCCCCGGGATGCGGTGCTGGTTCATCGCCGAGTCGGTGTGGGCGCCGAGACCGACGAGGACGTCGCCGACCCGGACCTTGGGGGAGATGCCGCCCGCGGTGCCGACGCGGATGATGCGCTGGACGTCGTACTCGCGGAAGAGCTCGGTGGCGTAGATCGTCGCCGAGGGCTGGCCCATCCCCGAGCCCATGACGCTCAGCGGGCGCCCGTCCACCGTGCCGGTGAAGCCGAGCATGCCGCGCACGTCGTTGACGAGGCGGGCGTCGGGCATGAGCATCTCGGCGATGCGCTGGGCCCGCCGGGGGTCGCCCGGCATGAGGACCGCGGGGGCGAAGTCGCCGGGGGCTGCGGCGATGTGGGGGGTAGGCATGGGATCTCCTGGGACGGGGTACGGGGTGGGTTCATGCTGCCACGCGGGCACACCGGCGAGCCGGGACCCGATGTGTGGCCGGGCGCACACACGCCCGTCCGTGTGCGGCCTGTCCTGGACCGCCGTTAAAGTCGTCTGGTGACTCCCGCTGGTAACGCGACTTTCCGCTACTCCAACGCGGCCCTTCTCGCCGTCACGCACATCGAGGCGCCCGTGCGGGTGTCCTCGGCGCGATTCGAGGACGAGCTGGCGCCGACGCGCCGGCGGCTGCGCCTGCCCGACAACCTGCTCGAGCGGGTGTCCGGGGTGGTGGAACGGCGCTGGTGGGAGCCGGGGACACGGTTCGACGACCCGGCGATCGAGGCCGGCGCCAAGGCGCTCGCCGAGGCCGGGGTGGACCCCGCCCGGGTCGGGCTGCTCGTCAACACCTCCGTCACCCGCACCCACCTCGAGCCGTCCGTCGCGGTGCGCGTGCACCACGGGCTGTCGCTGCCGCCGTCGGCGGTGAACTTCGACATCACCAACGCGTGCCTCGGCTTCGTCAACGGCATCATGCTCGCCGCGACGATGGTCGACGCGGGCCAGATCGACTACGCCGTCATCGTCAACAGCGAGGACTCCCGCGGCACCCAGGAGACGACGCTGCGACGCCTGTCGCGCCCGGAGGTCACGCGCGAGGACTACCGCCGCGAGTTCGCCTCCCTCACCCTCGGCAGCGGCGCCGCGGCCGCCGTCATCGGTCGGGCCGACCTCCACCCCGGGGGCCACCGCGTCGTCGGCGGCGTCTCGCGGGCGGGCACCGAGCACCACGAGCTGTGCGTGGGCAGCCTGGACGGCATGTTCACCGACACCAAGGGCCTGCTCGACGGCGGTCTGCCGCTCGTCACCGCCGCGTTCACCGAGGCGAACAACGGCGCGGGCTTCCGGTGGTCGGACATGGACCGCTACGTCACCCACCAGATCTCCACGCCCTACACGAACGCGATCATCGAGGCGATCGACCTGCCCGCCGACCGGGTGCCGATCACCTTCGCCTACTGGGGCAACGTCGGACCGGCCTCGCTGCCGATGACGCTCGCGGCGCAGGCCGACTCGCTCGCACCGGGCGACCGGGTGCTGTGCATGGGGGTGGGGTCGGGCCTCAACACGGCGATGCTCGAGCTCGAGTGGTGAGCCTGCCGGGCCTGGAGGCGCGCTGGCGGCGTCACGTCACAGTGCCGGGCACGGGGGAGGACCCGCCGGTCACCTGGCACCTGCTCGACAACGAGCCGGACCTCACCGGCCCGCGGCGGGGCACGCTGCTCGCCGTCCACGGCAACCCGACGTGGTCCTACCTGTGGCGCGCGCTGCTGCCGGCCGCCGCCGCGCAGGGGTGGCGCGTCGTCGCCGTCGACCAGCTCGGGATGGGCTACTCCGAGCGTGACGGGCGGCTGCGGCGCCTGGGCGACCGGATCGCCGACCTCGGCGCGCTCACCGACACCCTCGGTCTCACCGGGCCGGTCGTCACCGTCGGCCACGACTGGGGCGGGGTCGTCTCGCTCGGCTGGGCCGTGGAGCACCCCGAGCTGCTCGCCGGCGTCGTCGTGACGAACACGGCCGTCCACCACGACGACTCCTCCCACATCCCTGCGCTCCTGCGCCTCGCCGGCCACCCGACCGTCCACGGCTGGGCGACGAGCGGGACCAGGACGTTCCTGCGCGCCACGCTCGCGCTGGCCTCCCCGCCGCTGGAGCCGGAGGTCCGCGCCGCCTACCTCGCGCCGTACGACGAGGACAGGCAGGCCGTCGCGGACTTCGTCGCCGACATCCCGGCCGGCCCGGACCATCCGAGCCGTCCCGCGCTCGACGCGGTGGCCGACGGCGTCGCCCGGCTCACCGTGCCCGCGCTCGTCCTCTGGGGCCCGCGCGACCCGGTGTTCCAGGGGCGTTACCTCGAGGACCTCCTGCGGCGCCTGCCGCACGCCGACGTCCACCGCTTCGAGGGCGCAGGCCACCTGCTCACCGAGGACGCCGACGTCGCCGGAACCGTCGTCGCCTGGCTCGACTCCCGCTTCCCCCGCGAAACCCCGCTCTTGAGCGAAACCCCGCTCTCGAGCGAAACCCCGCTGTCGGCGCAAGGGGTGGCGACCACATCCCGCGGCGACAGCCGACTTTCGCCCGACAGCCGAGTTGTGCGCGACAGCGGACTTTCGCCCGACAGCCGAGTTGTGCGCGACAGCGGGCTTTCGCGCGACAGGCGAGGTGGGCGCGCCAGCGGGGTTCTGGAGGACGACCGACCGCGGTCGCTCACGGCCGTGCTCGAGGACCGGCGGGAGGACGACAGCCCGGCCGTCGTCGCCCTGCACCCGGGCAGCACCGAGACCGTCACCTGGCGCGAGCTCGCCACCCGCGTGCGCCACCTCGCACTCGCCCTGCACGACTCCGGCGTGCGGCCCGGGCAGCGCGTCAGCCTGCTCATCACCCCGGGCGTCGACCTCACCACGGCGCTGTTCGCGTGCCTTCGGCTCGGCGCGGTCGCGGTCGTCGCCGACCAGGGCCTGGGCCTGCGCGGCATGAGCCGCGCGATCCGCGGCGCCGGACCGGACGTCGTCATCGGCATCGAGCGTGGCCTCGTCGGCGCGCGAATCATGGCCTGGCCCGGACGGCGCATCGCCGCCACCGAGCTGCCCGCTCCCGCCGCGCGCGCCCTGGGGGTGAGCGACACCCTGCCCCGCCTCCTCGCCCGCGGCGCCGGCCTCGAGCGGGCGGGCATCGCCCTGCCGCCCGAGCCGGACCTCGACGACGACGCCGCCATCCTCTTCACCTCCGGGTCCACCGGGCCGGCCAAGGGCGTGCGCTACAGCCACCGCGGCCTGTGCGGGATGCGCGACACCCTCGCCGCGACCTACGGGCTGGGCCCCGGGACGCCGTTCGTCGCCGGGTTCGCGCCGTTCGCGCTGCTCGGGACCGCGCTCGGCTCGCTCGCCGTCGTCCCGGACATGGACGTGACGGCGCCCGCGACGCTCACCGCCTCCGCGCTCGCCGACGCCGTCCGCGCCGGGGGAGCAGCGGCCGTCTTCACGTCGCCGAGCGCCCTGCGCAACGTCCTGGCCACGGCCGCGGACCTCACGGCCGAGCAGCGCGAGGCGCTCGCCGGGGTCAGCCTCTTCCTGTCCGCCGGCGCGCCGATCCCACCAGAGCTGCTCGCCCGCGTCGCGGAGGTCATGCCGGACGCGGATGCCCGCACGCCCTACGGGATGACCGAGGTGCTGCCGGTCACCGACATCGGCCTCGCCGAGATCCGCGACGCCCTCGCCGACGTCGGCACCGTCCCGGGCGCGGGCGGTGGCACGTGCGTCGGTCGCCCCGTCCCGGGCACCGAGGTGAGCATCGTCCCGCTCGACGACGACGGCGCCGCCACCGGCGAGCCGACCACCGCGCCGGGTGTCACCGGCGAGGTGCTCGTCGCCGCGCCACACCTCAAGCGCACCTACGACCGGCTGTGGGCGACCCAGCGGGCCAGTGCCGACCACGCCGGGCGCCACCGCACCGGCGACGTCGGGCACCTCGACGCGCGCGGGCGGCTGTGGGTCGAGGGCCGCCTGGCCCACGTCGTCACCGCGCCCGGCGGCGTCATCACCCCGGTGGCCGTGGAGCACGCGGCCGAGCGCGTGCCCGGCGTGCGCAGGGCCGCGGCCGTCGGTGTGGGACCGGCCGGTACCCAGCAGCTCGTCGTCGTCCTCGAGACCGACCCGGCGGTGGACCGGCGCTCGGGCTCGGCGCCCTCCCTCGCCACGCCTGGTCTCACGCGGGCCGTACGGCGCGCGGTCGGCGCCGACGTCGGCGTCCCGGTGTCCGCCGTGCTGCGCGTGCCGGAGCTGCCGACCGACGTGCGGCACAACGCGAAGATCGAACGCGGCCGCATCGCGCGCTGGGCCGAGCAGGCCCTCGCCGGCGGCCGGATGGGCCGGCCGTGAGCGGTGCCCGGGGGCACGGTGTGTCCCGCGGCCGACGGCACGCGGCCGCGACGGAGGAGCCGACCGGGCTGCGCGCCGTCGCCGGGGAGGAGCCGGCGCGGCTGCGGGTGCTCGTCACCGGCGCGAGCGGCATGCTCGGCCGGCGCACCGCCGAGCGGCTCGTCGCCGCCGGGCACGACGTGCGCACCTTCCAGCGCCGCCCCGCCGGCGTCCCCGGCGCGCACGACGCGCTGGGGTCGCTCACCGACCCCCGCGCCGTCGCCCGGGCCGTCGAGGGGCGCGACGCCGTCGTCCACCTCGCCGCCAAGGTGTCGGTGAGCGGGCCGCTGCGCGAGTTCGAGCAGGTCAACGTCGAGGGCACGCGCACGCTGCTCACCGCGGCCCGGATGGTCGGGGTGCGACGCTTCGTCCACGTGTCATCGCCGTCGGTCGCGCACACGGGCGGGTCGCTCGTCGGCGACGGCGCAGGTCCGGCCGAGCCGGAGCGGGCCCACGGGAGCTACGCGCGCACCAAGGCCGCCGCCGAGCTGCTCGCGCTCGCCGCCGACGACGCCGACCTTGCGGTCCTCGCCGTGCGCCCGCACCTCGTGTGGGGTCCGGGGGACACCCAGCTCGTCGCCCGCATCGTCGAGCGCGCGCGGGCGGGACGGCTGCCCCTGCTCGACCACGGCGCGGCGATGGTCGACTCCGTCTACGTCGACAACGCCGCGGACGCGCTGGTCGCCGCCCTGGAGCGGGCGCCCGAGGCGCACGGCCAGGCGCTCGTGGTGACGAACGGGGAGCCGCGCCCGGTGGGCGACCTCATCGCCGGGATCTGTCTCGCCGCGGGGGCGCCGCCGCCGGGCTGGCGGGTGCCGGCAGCGCTGGCCCGGGTGGCCGGCGGGCTCGTCGAGGCGGTGTGGGCCGTGCGCCCGGGCCACGACGAGCCGCCGATGACACGTTTCCTCGCCGAGCAGCTGTCCACCGCCCACTGGTTCGACCAGCGCCGCACGCGCGAGGTCCTCGGCTGGGAGCCCGCCGTGAGCCTGGACGAGGGCCTGGCCCGCCTCGCCGAGCACTACCGCGGCTGACCCGGCCGACCCGCCGGCGCGCCCGCTGCTGCGGGGCGCACAGCCTGTCTCGTCGGGCGCGACGGCCGGCTGTCGGCACAATGGGGCGCATGGTTCCCCTTCTCACGCTCAACGACGGCAGCCGCATCCCCGCCATCGGCCTCGGCACGTACCCGATGAAGGAGGACGCACCCACGGCGGTGCGCAGCGCCCTCGAGCTCGGCTACCGGCTCGTCGACACCGCGGCGAGCTATGGGAACGAGGAGGGTGTGGGGCGCGGCATCGCCGAGTCCGGCGTTCCGCGCGAGGAGATCGTCGTGACGACGAAGCTGCGCGGGCAGGACCAGGGCTACGAGTCCACCCTCCGCGCCTTCGAGACCTCCCGCCGCAAGCTCGGCGTCGAGTACGTCGACCTCTACCTCATCCACTGGCCGCTGCCGCGGGTCGACAAGTACGTCGACTCGTGGCGCGCGATGATCACGCTGCGCGAGGAGGGCGTCGTCCGCTCGATCGGCGTCTCGAACTTCTCCGCCGCCCATCTCGACCGGATCATCGCCGAGACCGACGTCGCCCCCGCGGTCAACCAGATCGAGCTGCACCCCTACTTCACCCAGCGCGACCTGCGCGCCGCCGACGCCGAGCGCACCGTGCTCACCCAGTCGTGGCGCCCGCTGGCCCGGGGTGCCGAGCTCCTCACCGAGCCGGTCATCGAGCAGATCGCGGGGCGGCACGACGTCGAGGTCTCCCAGGTGGTGCTCCGCTGGCACGTCCAGCTCGGTGTCCTGCCCATCCCGAAGTCCTCCAGCCCGGTGCGCCAGCGCTCGAACCTCGACGTCTTCGGGTTCGAGCTGAGCGAGTCGGAGATGGCGCAGATCAGCGCGCTGCACCGGGGGCGGCAGGGTGGGGACCCGGACGTCCACGAGGAGTTCTGAGCCCGCTTGTATCCTGGGCCGATGCCTGCAGCTCGCCTCGTCGCCTTCGACCTCGACGACACCCTCACCCCCTCGAAGTCCCCGATCTCCCCGGACATGGCGCAGGCACTGGCCGAGCTGCTCGCCGTCGTCCCGGTGTGCATCATCTCCGGCGGGCAGCTCGAGCAGTTCACCACCCAGGTCACCGACCGTCTCGACATCGACGACGACGCCCGCACCCGCCTGCACCTCATGCCCACGTGCGGCACGCGCTACTACCGGTTCACGGGCGGCGCGCTCGAGCAGGTCTACGCCCACGACCTCACGCCCCAGGAGCGCGCCGACGCCACGACCGCCGTCGAGGAGCAGGCCCGGCGCCTGGGCCTGTGGGAGGACGAGACGTGGGGCCCGGTCCTGGAGGACCGCGGCTCGCAGATCACGTTCTCCGCCCTCGGCCAGCGCGCCCCGCTCGAGGCCAAGCGCGCGTGGGACCCGACGGGGGAGAAGAAGGAGCGGCTACGCGCCGCCGTCGCCCCCCTGCTGCCGGGCCTGGAGGTCCGCTCCGGTGGCTCGACGTCGGTGGACATCACCCGTAAGGGCGTGGACAAGGCCTACGGGATGACCCGCCTGGCCGAGCACACCGGCATCGACCTCGCCGACATGCTGTTCGTCGGTGACCGCCTGGACGAGGGCGGCAACGACTACCCGGTCAAGGCCCTCGGCGTCCCGTGCCTCGCGGTCTCCGGCGCGGAGGAGACCCCCGCCGTCGTCCGCCGCGTCGTCGCCGACATCACGGCGGCGACCGCCTGAGATCCGGAGCCGACCAGACGCCGGCCCCGGCCCGCGTTGCGGGCGGGCAGGAGCGGGAGCACCGTGGGGCCAGGTGCGGCGTCGGAGTCGTGACCCTGCTGCGGTGACGCCGTGGGCAGGGAGCGGTGTCGCCCCGCAGCGGTGACCCCACCCTGCGAACCGGGCAGGAGGCACGCCGTGGCCGTCGTCAACAACTCCGTCTACGTGGGCGGTGAGCGGATCGCGAGCCCGGACAGCCTCGCCGCGACGTACGAGCACCTCCGTGAGGGGAACGCGATGGCGTGGATCGCCATCGACGACCCGGACGAGCGCGAGGTGCACTCCCTGGGCGAGGCCTTCGACCTCCACGCGCTGCTCCTGGAGGACATGCTCACCGGCCACCAGCGGCCCAAGCTCGAACGCTACGACGGCGTCGTCTTCGTCGTGCTCACGACCACCACTCTCCACGACGCGACGGGCGAGCTCGTCGTCGGGGAGGTGCACGTCGTGCTGGGACCGCGCTTCGCGATCACGATCAGGCGCGCGCAGTCGCCGGACCTCGAGGTGACGCGGGCGCGGCTCGAGGGCGACCGCGAGCTGCTCGCCCTGGGGCCGAGCTCGGTGCTGTACGTCGTGGCCGACCAGGTCGTCGACGACCACGCCGGCGTCGTCGAAGGGCTGGACAACGACATCGACGACGTCGAGGACGACCTGTTCGCGGGCCGCGAGTCGGCCGAGCGCATCTACGCCCTCAGCCGTAGGGTCATGCAGCTCCAGCGGGCGACCCGGCCGCTGCCCGGCATCTTCGAGACGCTCGCGCGACGCCCGGACGACTACGGGGCGCCGCAGGGGCTGCGGGAGTACTTCCGCGACGTCGACGACCACGCCATCCACGTCCTGGACCGCGCCGACACGCTCCGCTCGCTCCTCGACAACGCGCTCAACGTCAACCTCGCCCACGTGGGCAAGGCGCAGAACGACGCGAGCCTGGCGCAGAACGACCAGATGAAGAAGATCTCCAGCTGGGCGGCGATCTTCTTCGCGCCGTCGCTGGTCGCGAGCATCTACGGCATGAACTTCCGCTACATGCCGGTGATCATCGAGTCGAGGTGGGGGTTCATCATGTCGCTGGTGATCATGGTGGCGGGCGGCGGCGTGCTCTACGTCATCTTCAAGTGGAACAAGTGGCTGTGAGCGGCGCGGGTCAGCCGGCGACCAGCGCCGGGCCGCGCTCGGCGGCGGCGACGAGGGCGGCGTAGTGCCCGCCCTGCGCGAGCAGGGTCTCGTGATCGCCGGTCTCGACGAGCCGGCCGCCGCATTGTTACCGACGTCGCTGGCCGTTGCTTGCCGCATCTGGCCGTTCTCGGTGTCAGATTCGTCAATCGCACAAAGCTCGCCTCGCTCGGGCAGTACCCTCGCAAGTATCAGAGGCGATGTGCTGTCTCTTGAGCACGCAGTGTTCATACACAGTTGGCGAGATGGGCGGTCGGTCTTGTTCGGTGGTCTGCGGATCTTCACGAGTAATGCTGAGTGGGTCGAAGTCCCGATACCCTCGCCCGTGATAAGCGGGACCGTCTACCACTACACGACTGGTGCTGGATTGCTCGGGATTGTAGGCCGTGGAGCGTTCTGGGCTTCGTCGCCACTCGCCATGAACGACCTGTCGGAAATCTCCTATGGTCTCGAAGTCTTGCGGCGAGTCTGGAATTCGTGGGATCGATCTACTCTTTCGGACGAGCAGTCCGTGGTTGGCGACAGAGTACTTAATTCTGCAAATCTCGACCGCCTCATCGACAGTCTCTACTTTTTCTGCGCCTGCGCAGACGGAGATGCTTTGAATCAATGGCAAGGGTATGCTGGGGATCGGGGATTTTCGATAGAGATCGACACTGCAGCGCATCTTGCCCCGTTGGACACTTCCGGCCAGGGTGATGCGGGCGGATTGTTTATGCATGTCGTTCCTGGCTGGTATCGGGTTATTTACGATCCGGCTGAGCAAGAGCGGCTGGTTCGAAAGGTCCTAGATTTCGCTCTCAGTGGAGGGGGTTATCGCGATGGTCGGCCCCTCGATTCTGGACACTTAGAGACCTTCCTGGGGACTGTAATTGCGCAGTTCAAGCACCCGTCGTTCAATGCTGAGCGAGAAGTGCGCTTTATTGCACTGCGTAGGGGGCCCGACCTTCCGGAGAGATTCCGTAGTGGACGCTCAGGGGTAATCCCATATGTGGAGCTTGTCTGCCCACCTGGTGAGGGGCGTCACCTCGTCAGTTATCCCGGCCAGGATCCTCCGGGCCCCCTTCCATTAAAGAGTCTAACTTGCGGACCAGCGGACGCGGCCGAGGCTGCGCTAATTGCGAGCGCTGCTAGCCGACTTATGGAGGCTCACGGATATGATGTGAGAGTCCATCGCTCACGTGTTCCATATCGGTTCTTCAGGATTTGAGGGCCCCGTGCCGGTCGACGTAGGCGCCTGACCTTCCGAAAGGCTTGTGCCTGGCATAAGAGTGCGGTGCTGCTTGGAAATTTAAGTCGCCTACTTGGAGTGTGGCCGTCGTTGACGGGGGAGCTGAGACCGCTGTCGCCGTGGGGTGGAGGCCGGTGGGCGATTGTGATCGTTGGTCGAGCGGTGAACTGGGGACGCTGTCCTTCCGGAGAGCCTCGGTTGTATGCGGAGGCGTGACTGCCGTGGTGTCACCCGGCGACGAGCGCCGGGCCGCGCTCGGCGGCGGCGACGAGGGCGGCGTAGTGCCCGCCCTGCGCGAGCAGGGTCTCGTGGTCGCCGACCTCGACGAGCCGGCCGCCGTCGACGACGGCGATGAGGTCGGCGTCGCGGACGGTGGAGAGCCGGTGGGCGATGGTGATCGTCGTGCGGCCGTGGCTGAGGACGTCGAGCGCCTCCTGGACGGCGTGCTCGGTGCGGGTGTCCAGCGCGCTGGTCGCCTCGTCCAGGACGAGGACGCGCGGGTCACGCAGCAGCGTGCGGGCGATGGCCAGGCGCTGCTTCTCCCCGCCGGAGAAGCGGTGCCCACGGGCGCCGACGACGGTGTCGTAGCCGGCGGGCAGCGCGGTGATGACGTCGTGCACCTGGGCGGCGCGGGCGGCGGCCTCGATCTCGGCGTCGCTGGCCTCCGGCCGCGCGTAGCGCAGGTTCTCGCGCACGGTCGTGTGGAGCAGGTAGGTCTCCTGGGAGACGACGCCGACCTGCCGGGCGAGGTCGGTGAGGCTGAGGTCGCGCAGGTCGACGCCGTCGAGCAGGACGCGGCCCTCCGTCGGGTCGTGGAGCCGGGCGACGAGACCGGCGATCGTCGTCTTCCCGGCGCCGGACTCCCCGACGAGCGCGAGCCGCGTGCCGGCGGGCACGTGCAGGTCCAGGCCGCTGACGGCGTCGGCGTCGGCGTCGGGGTAGCGGAAGGTGACGGCCTCGAAGGTGACGGCGCCCGGACCGGCCGCGGCGGGCAGGGTGACCGGCTCGGCCGGGTCGTCGATGTCCACCGGCAGGTCGAGGTACTCGAAGATGCGGCTGAACAGCGCGAGCGACGCGGTGACCTGGACGCCGGTGTTGAGCACGCCCATGATCGGGCGGAACAGCCCGGACTGGAGGGAGACGAAGGCGACGAGCGTCCCGATGCTCACGTCGCCGGAGCCGGGCAGGCCCGCGGCGAGGTAGATGAGGGCGGGGATCGCGGAGAAGATGATGCTCGTCGTCGCCATCCGCCAGCGCCCGGCGAGCTCGGAGCGCATCTCGAGGTCGACGAGCTCGGCGGAGGACTCGGCGAAGCGGCGGCGCAGCTCGGGGCCGGCGCCGAGGGTCTTGGCGAGCAGTGCCCCGCTGACCGACAGCGACTCCTCGACCTGGCCCTGCAGGTCGGCGAGCGCGCGCTGGCGGCGGGCGGTGAACTCGCGCCGCATGCGCGCCACCCGCCGGGTGAGCCAGATCGCCGGCGGCAGCACGACGAGAGAGAACAGCGAGAGCTGCCAGCTCAGGGCGACCATGGCGATGATGGTGCCGATCGCCGTCGTGACGTTCGCGGTGACCGCCGTCGCGGTGCCGGTGACGACCTGCTGCATCGAGCCGATGTCGTGGGTGAGGCGTGACTGGACCTCCCCGCCGCGGGTGCGGGTGAAGAAGGACATCGGCTGACGCTGGAGGTGGGTGAAGACGTCGGTGCGCAGGCGGTGCATGACGTCCTGCCCGACGGCGGTGGAGATCCACGTCTGGACGACGCCGAGCGCCGCGGACAGCACCGTGACGGCGAGCATCCCGGCGACGAGGGTGACGAGCAGCCGCAGGTCCCGGTCCGGCAGGGCGACGTCGATGACGTGGCGGGTGAGGAACGGGGTGGCCAGGCCGAGCGCCGAGCTCAGCGCGATGAGGCCGACGACGAGCAGCAGCCGGCGCCGGTGGGGCTTGAAGAGCGCGGCGATCCGGCCGAGGCTCACGGGGTGGGTGTCGAGCTGGGCGCGGTCGGCGGGGTCGAGCCGCGCGGGGCCGTGGGAACGGAAGGAGGGGCTGGACATGGGCCGTCCTCGCTTTCTGCCCGGTGATCGTCGCTGCGGTCCCGCCGCCGGCGGTCCAGGCGATAGGGAGGTTACCTCACTATGTGGGTGGCCCGCTACTGTGAGGTCCCGTGGACCGCGACAGTGACCTCAGCGACTCCCTCATGCAGGCGGGCCGTGCCCTGCGGCGACGCTGGTGGACGGCGCTGGAGGAGTGGGACGTCTCCCCGCACCAGGCGCGCGCGCTGCGCACCGTGTGCGTCCAGGGGGAGGCCCGGCTGAGCGAGATCGCCGCGAAGCTGCGCATCGCCCCGCGGTCGGCGACCGAGGTCGTCGACTCCCTCGAGCAGCGCGGCCTCGTCGAGCGGCGTCCCGACCCCGCCGACCGGCGGGCGGTGCTCGTCGTCGCCACCGACGCCGGCCGCGAGACCTACGCCGTCACCGACCACGCCCGGCACACGGCCGCCGCCGAGTTCTTCGGACGGCTCTCCGACCCCGAGCGCGAGCAGCTCGCCACCCTCCTGCATCGCCTCCTCGACTGACGCCGCCGGGCCTGCGGCGCCCTGGGCGGCACCTGCGCCGTACACCGGGAACACGCCCGGCGCCACCCACCCCTGCCGAGCGATTCCACTCGGTGGGGGCGGAGGAGGGGCGGCGTCGAGGCCGCGCGCGCCTTCGGTGTGGACTTCTGGACCCAGGAGGTCCGAAAGTCCACACCTAGTGCGGTCGACGTCGACCCTGGAAGGCCTACCCGCGCATCGCGCGGCGGACGAGAGCGAGGGCGGCGTCGACGTCGAGGCCGAGGTCACGCACCGTGCGCGCGTAGGTCGCCGCCGCGGCCTCCGCGGCCGCGCGGGCCTCCTCCCCGCCCCCGGCCGGCGCGGCGACGAACGTGCCGGCCCGGCCGCGCCCGACGAGCACGCCGTCCGCCTCGAGCTCCCGGTAGGCCCGTGCCACCGTGTTCGGGGCGATCCCGAGCTCCTCGGCGAGCCTGCGCACCGGCGGCAGGCGGTCACCGGGCCGCAGGCTGCCGTCGGCGACCTGCGCCGTCACCTGCGCGTGCAGCTGGGCGAAGGGCGGCTCGGGGGAGTCCGGGTCGACGCGCAGGGTCATGCCGTCACCTCGCGGTCGGCGCGGGGCAGGGGGGTGGTCATCGTCGTCTCCTTCGGCGGACGCGGCGGGTCAGGACGGGGTGAAGCGGTCGAGCAGCTCGCGCACCGCCGCCAGCCGCGGCACGCCCTCGACGCGGGCGAGGACGTCACCGTCCGCGGAGAGCAGGAGCACGGTGGGGGTCTCGGTGATCTCCAGGCGCTCAGCCAGCACCGGGTGGTGCGCGACGTCGAGGTCGACGTGCCGCACTCCCGGCGTCGTCCCCGCGACGCGGGCGAGCAGGCCCCGCGCGGCGCGGCAGGGTGCGCAGAAGCCCGAGGAGAGCTGGAGGAGCGTGGCGCGCTCGCCGAGCGGGCCGTCGAGCGCGTCCGCCGGGATCGAGGTGGCGGCCATCGCCCCCGATCCTCCCACGCCGCGCGGTGGCGACGTAGTGTGGTGGTGGCTCTCACCCCTACCCTCCGGAGGCCTCTTCGTGACCCGCCGACGTCCGCGCGCCCTCGTCCTCACCGGGGCGCTGTGCCTCGCGCTCGCCGCGTGCGCCGCGGACGTCCCCGCCGAGCAGGCCTCGCCCGCCGCCTCTCCCTCCCCGACCCCCGAGCCGGGTCCCGAGCAGGGCACCGTCCGCACCTCCGAGGCGGCGGCGACGGTCCTGCCCACCGGCGGGCTGGCCCTGGCCGCGAGCCAGACGTTCTTCGACCGCGCCCCGGTCGTCGTCCTCGCCGACGACGCCGATCCGGCCTCCCAGCTGCGCGCGAGCAGCGTGGCGCTCGCGGTCGGCGCGCCCGTCCTCCTCGACGACGACGGCGCCGCCCTCGCCACCGAGCTCGACCGGCTCGACGCCGGCTGGGTGCTCACCGTCGGCGACGCGACGCTCGAGGCGAGGCCCGGCGACGAAACCACGCCCGAGGCCACGCCCGACGCCGAGGACGCGACCGGCGACGTGGTCGTCGTGCCCGCGCCCGCGGACGACGCGGCCCTCGCCGACCTCCTCGGGACGACGGCCACCGAGCCGCTGCCCGCCGAGGCCGGCCGGGAGGTCGCCGCTCTCGCCGGGGTCGAGCGGGGGTCCTTCACCCCCCTGCAGGCGCCCGTCGCCGAAACGGCGCCGTCCGACCCCGCGACCGCCCCCGCCACTGCCGCGCCCGCGACCGAGCCCGAGACGCAGACCGCCGAGCTGCCCCGCCTCGAGCTGCCCGAGGCGCTGCCCTCGACCCTCGCCCTCACGACCGGGGACTCGACCGAGCTGCTCGCCGCCGCGACGGCACGCGCCGCGGGCGCGCACCTCGCCGTCGTCCCGGGCGGCGACCCCCGCGCGACGAGCGAGACGGTGGCGGCCGTGAGCGGAGCGGGTGCCGAGCACGTCGTCGGGCTCGGTGACGCCTTCGGCGACGCCGAGACGCTCGGCTGGCGCGCCGCGACCGCGGCGACCGGCGTCGAGCTGCCCGGCGGTGGCCAGCTCGTGTTCCCGGGCAAGCGCTACGTCGCCCTCTACGGCAGTCCGGTGACCCCGGCGCTCGGGGTGCTGGGGGAGCAGGGGACCCCCGAGACCGTGGCCCGCGCCGCGGAGCACGCGGCTGCCTACGACGGCCTCACCGAGGACACGGTCGTGCCGGCCTTGGAGATCATCGCGACCGTCGCCTCCGCCGGGCCGGGCACCGACGGCAACTACTCCACCGAGTGGCCGGCGGAGGACCTGCGCCCGCTCGTCGAGGCTGCCGGGGAGGCCGGCCAGTACGTCGTCCTCGACCTCCAGCCCGGCCGTGCGTCCTTCCTCGAACAGGCCCAGCAGTACGCCGACCTGCTCGCCCTGCCGCACGTCGGGCTGGCGCTGGACCCGGAGTGGAACCTCGGCCCCGACGAGGTGCACATGGTGCGCATCGGCTCGGTGAGCGCGGCCGAGGTCAACGAGGTCGTCGACTGGCTCGCCGACTTCACGCGCGAGCGGAACCTGCCGCAGAAGCTCCTCGTGCTCCACCAGTTCCAGGTACGGATGATCCAGACCGTCCCGGAGGTCGACCGCTCACGCTCCGAGCTCGCCGTGCTCGTCCACGCCGACGGCCAGGGCGGGCAGGGCGCCAAGCAGAGCACCTGGCGCACCCTGCACGAGCACGCCCCGGACATCGAGTGGTGGGGCTGGAAGAACTTCTACGACGAGGACTCCCCGATGCTCACGCCCGAGCAGACGATGAGCCAGGTGGACCCGGTCCCGCACTTCATCAGCTACCAGTAGGTCCGCAGACGCTCTGGCAGCACCCGAAATCCGTTGAGGTCGAGCACACGCGTGTGGCACGTTCTGCGTGCGCGAGGCTCGCGCGTCATCCGACGAAGGACCGACATGCCGCTGATCCCCGGAGAGCTGGACACGCACGTCTGGACCGAGGCCGTCGCACGTGACTACGACCGGTCCTCGGCCTGGATGTTCGACCCGGCAGTGCTCGACCCCACGGTCGACTTCCTCGCCGAGCAGGCACGGGGTGGGCGCGTGCTGGAGCTCGCGATCGGCACCGGTCGCGTCGCCCTGCCCCTCGCCGCCCGCGGGCTCGACGTCGCCGGCATCGAGCTGTCCCGGCCGATGCTCGACGAGCTGCGCCGCAAGCCCGGCGGGAGCGACCTCGCGGTCGTGCTCGGGGACATGGCGACGACCAGGGTCGAGGGGAGCTTCGCTCTCGTCTACGTCGTCTTCAACGCGATCACGAACCTCCTCACGCAGCAGGCCCAGCTCCGGTGCGTCGAGAACGCGGCGGCGCACCTCGCGCCCGGGGGTGCGTTCGTCGTGGAGGTGCTGGTGCCTCCGGTTCGGGGACTTCCGCCCGGCGAGACCTTCAAGCCGTTCCACGTCTCCGACGAGCACGTCGGGATCGACGAGCTCGACACCGTGAACCAGCTGCTCGTGTCGCACCACTACACGTTCCGCGACGGTTCGGGGAGCCGGTTCGACTCACCGCACCGCTACGTCTGGCCGAGCGAGCTCGATCTCATGGCCCATCACGCGGGCCTTTCGCTCGAGGGGCGCTGGGGCGACTGGGACCGCTCGCCGTTCACCGAGGACAGTGCCTCGCACGTCTCACTCTGGCGCAGGCCCTCGCGTCCCGGCACCCCTCAGCGCAGCACCCAGGACAGCGCCGACAGGACGACGTAGCCGACGGGCACAGGCAGCACCGTCCCCCACGCGCGGCGGGGGCGGGCGGGCGCGGCCGCGGCCGGCGCGAGCGGCGTCGTCACCGGGTCCTCGTCGAGCGCGCGCAGCAGCGCGACGGCGAGGGCGACGACGACGAGGAACAGCCCGAGGGTGACGACGGGGGCGGGCAGCGTGAGCACCGTGCCCAGCCCCAGCCGCCCGCCGGCGGCCGAGCCCGCCCCGGCGAGGGTGCCGAGGGCGAGCAGTGGTACGCCCACGCTCCACGGCCGCTGGACGATCGGGCGCAGGAGGAGGGGGAGGGTGAGCAGGAGGGCGAGGAACGCCGCGATCGACCCGAGCTGGACGGCGTTGTAGGTGAGCGCCTCGCCCCCGCCCCACGACGACGCCGCGGAGGTTCCGACGAGCAGCGCGAGCATCTGGGCGACCGAGAGGAGCGTGACCTGCCAGACGCCGGACGGGTCCGGCGCGTCCGCCTCGAGGAGCCGGCGGGCGTAGTCGGAAGGCTCGCCGAAGGCGTCCTGGGGCGTCTCGCCGGTCTCCGCGCAGTGCGCCTCGACCTCGGCGAGCCGTTCGCCGATGACCGGCCCGGGGACGTCCTCGAGGCGCAGCTCGACGACGAGGTCGTCGCACCATGCCTGGTGCTCCTTGACGAACGGGCGGTCCCACGCCTCCTGGGGGCGGGCGTCGCTGCTGGGGTTCACGGGGTGCTCCTCGACGTGTGGGCCGGGCGGGCCGGCGGGGCGGGCGGCGCGGACAGGTGCGCGCCGATGAGGGAGGTGAAGGCGTGCCACTGCGCCGTGCCCTGCTCGAGCTCGGCGCGCCCGGCTTCGGTGAGCGTGAAGTACTTGCGGCCGGGGCCGCCCTCGCCGGCCCGCCACTCGGTGGTGACCAGGCCGCTCTTCTCCAGCCGGGTGAGCAGCGGGTAGAGCGTGCCGCCCTTGATGTCGCCGAGCCCTGCCGCGGCGAGGTCGGCGCTGATCGCGTAGCCGTAGGTCGGCCCGGCGGAGACGGTGCGCAGCACGCACAGCTCGAGGACGCCACGCAGCCACTCGCTGCGGTGTACGGGCTCGCTCATGACTAGATAGTCGCACTAACTAGTCAGGCTGTCTACTGAGGGTCAGCGCAGCGGCGTGTGCTCCGGGTCGACGCGCTCGTCCTCCCGCACCGGCCCGGGCGTGGTGCCGTCCCCGAAGGGGCGCCCTCCCAGCGCCTCGCGCCCGTGCGGGGTGGTCCAGCCCGACAGGTCCGGCCCGACCGGGACGATCTGGGTGGGGTTGAGGTCGGTGTGGACGATGTAGTAGTGCTGCTTGATCTGCTCGAAGTCGACGGTGTCACCGAAGCCCGGCGTCTGGAACAGGTCGCGGGCGTAGCCCCACAGCGCCGGCATCGCGCTGAGCGTGTTCCGGTTGCACTTGAAGTGCCCGTGGTAGACGGGGTCGAAGCGCACGAGCGTGGTGAACAGGCGGACGTCGGCCTCGGTGATCGTGTCCCCGACGAGGTAGCGCTGGTCCGTCAGCCGCTCCTCCAGCCAGTCCAGCGCCGTCCACAGGCGGTCGTAGGCGCGCTCGTAGGCGCGCTGCGACCCGGCGAACCCGCAGCGGTAGACCCCGTTGTTCACCTCGGTGAACACGCGCCGGTTGACCGCGTCGATCTCCTCGCGCAGGTGCTCGGGGTAGAGGTCGGGAGCACCCTCGCGGTGGTGCTCGACCCACTCACCGGACAGGTCGAGGGTGATCTGGGCGTAGTCGTTGGTCACGACCTCGCCGGTGGGGACGTCGACGATCGCCGGCACGGTGATCCCGCGCGGGTAGTCGGGGAAGCGGGCGAAGTAGGCGTCCTGCAGGCGCTCGATGCCGAGCACCGGGTCACGCCCGTCGGGGTCGAGGTCGAAGGTCCACGAGCGGGCGTCGTGCGTGGGGCCCGGCGTCCCGAGGGAGATGGCGTCCTCGAGGCCGAGCAGGCGGCGCACGATGATCGTCCGGTTGGCCCACGGGCACGCCCGCGCCGCGACGAGCCGGTAGCGGCCCGGCTCCACCGGGTAGCCGTCCGCGCCGTCGCGGGTGATCCGGGTGGTGATGTAGTTCGTGTCCCGGGTGAACTCCTGACCCGTGGTCACGTAGCTGCCGGCCGTCGAGTGCTCCATACCCCCGACCGTATCCCGCCCGTCGCCCGGAGCACCGCGCGACCGTGCGCCCCGCACCGCGACCGTGCGCCCCTGACAACGGGCGCACGGTCGCACGAGCGGGCGCAGAGTCGGAGCCACGCCCGCACGGCCGCAGCGCGCGAGGGCTCGCCAGCCTCAGAAGCGCTCGGAGCGCTCGTGGACGCCGTGCTCGGCGGAGTACACCTCGGTGCCGGTGATGAGCACGCGCTGCACGCGGGAGAACACGTCGAGCGGGTCGCCGTCCCACACGACGACGTCGCCGTCCAGGCCGGGGCGCAGCGCACCGACCCGGTCGTCCAGGCCGAGGATCTGCGCGGGGTTGACGGTGAGCGCGCGCAGCGCGACGTCCCGGTCCAGGCCCTCCTTGACCGCGAGGGAGGCCTGGTGGACGAGGAAGTTGATCGGCACGACGGGAGCGTCGGTGGTGATCGCGACGAGCACCCCGGCCTCGGCGAGCCGGGCGAGGTTGGCGATGTCGCGGTCGCGCAGCTCGACCTTGGAGCGGCTGGTGAACATCGGACCGAAGATCACCGGGACGTTCTTCTCGGCCAGGACGTCGGCGATGCGCGCGCCGTCGGTGCCGTGGTTGACGACGAGCCGGTAGCCGAACTCCTCCGCGAGCCGGATCGCCGTGGCGATGTCGTCGTGGCGGTGGGTGTGCTGGTCCCAGATGAGCTCGCCGTCCAGGACGGCGGCGAGCGTCTCCAGCGTGAGGTCGCGGTCGAACGGCTTGCCCTCCGCCAGCGCGTGCTCCCGCCTGGCGCGGTAGTTCTCCGCGTCGACGAACGCGTCGCGGATGACCTTCGCGACCCCGAGCCGGGTCGAGGGGAGCGCCTTCTTGTCTCCGTAGACCCGCTTGGGGTTCTCCCCGAGCGCGGCCTTGACCGAGACACGCTCCCGGAAGACCTGCTCGTCCACGGTGCGCCCGCCCCACGTCTTCATCGCGACGGTCTGCCCGCCGATGGGGTTGCCCGACCCGGGCTTGACGACGGCGGCGGTGACCCCGCCGAGGAGTGCGTCGCGGAAGCCTTCCTCCTCGATGTTGATCCCGTCGACGGCGCGCAGGCCGGCACCGACCGGGTCGGTCATCTCGTTGACGTCCTGGCCCGCCCAGCCCTCGCCCTCCTCGTGCACGCCGAGGTGCGCGTGCGACTCGACGAATCCCGGCAGCACCCACGAGCCGCGCGCGTCGATGACCGGCACGCCGTCCGGGACGGCGACGTCGGCGCCGACCTCCCGGATGACGCCGTCGACGACGAGGACGGTCCCGCCCTCGATCGGCTCGCCGTCCACCGGGACGACGCGGCCGCCGACGACGGCGACGGAGCTGGTGCGGGTGCGGATGGGCTGGAATGAGGATGTCATGGTCCAGTCGTACCACCTGTCGTAGTGGCAGGCTGGGCGCAGGGGCGCAGCGGCGCCCCGGTGAGGAGGACACCATGTCTGCACCGGAGCAGGGCAGGGCGGACCGCGGGACGCCCACGGGACAGGGCGACGCCAAGAGCTCGCGGCCCGGGGGAGCGGCACCAGCGGCACGCCGGCCGGAGTCGGCGCGCAACCGCAACCGCCTGGGCTGGATCGCCGTGACCGTCGCGGGCCTGCTCACCGCGTGGCGCATCATCTACGCGATCACCGCGCCGAGCGTGGCGAACGTCGACGTCTACGAGTCCGTCGACCTGCTCCTCACCCTCGTGCTGGCCGTCGGGGCGATCGTGCTCGGGATCGTCGCGCTCGGCCAGCGGGTGTCGCCCCGCTGGCCGGCGGTCGCGGCGCTCGCCGTGGGGACCTACGCGTTCGTCCTCGGGGTGGCGAGCTGGATCGGGCGGCTCATGTACTGAGCCGCCGTCACCCGCGCCCGGCCTCCTGCAGCCGGTAGCGGGCGCGGATGCGCAGGGCGATGCCGCCGAGGATCGCGGCGAGGAAGGAGCCGAGCAGGACGCCGACGCGGGCGTGGCTGCCCTCGACGGAGCCCGGGTCGAAGGCGAGCTGGGCGATGAGCAGGGAGACGGTGAACCCGACGCCCGCGAGCAGGCTCATGCCGACCATGTCCTTGAGGTTGAGGCCCTTGCCGAGCACCAGCGGGGTGAGCGTGACGAGCAGCGCCGTCCCGCCCCAGATGCCGATGACCTTGCCGATCGGCAGCGCGACGGCGATGCCGACGGAGACCGGGTCGGTGAGGACGCCGAGCAGGCCGCCGGCGTCGACGACGTTGACGCCCGCCGCGAAGAACGCGAAGACCGGCAGCACGATGCCGGTGGAGATCCACCCGACCGAGCTGCTGAAGCGGTGGGTGAGCGGCTCGCTCTGACCGGCGCGCGCGGTGGCCGGGACGACCATGCCGAGGAGGACGCCCGCGATGGTCGCGTGGACGCCGGCGGCGTGCATGAGCGCCCAGGCGACGATGCCGAGGGGCAGGAGGATCCACCAGGCGGTGACGCCGCGGCGCACGAGAACGGCGAAGACGGCGACGGCGAGGAAGGTCCCGGCGAGCATGAGGTAGTTCAGCCCGCCGGCGAAGACGACGGCGATGATGACGATGCCGATGAGGTCGTCGACGACGGCGAGGGTGAGCAGGAAGGTGCGCAGCGCCGGTGGGAAGCCGCGCCCGAAGATGCCGAGCAGCGCGACGGCGAAGGCGATGTCGGTCGCGACCGGCACCGGCCAGCCCTGCCAGACGCCAGAGCCGGTGACGGCCTGGATGACGAGGTAGACGACGACCGGTCCGGCGACGCCGAAGAAGGCCGCGATGACCGGCACGGCGGCGGTTCGGATGTTGCGCAGCGAGCCGGAGACGAACTCCTCCTTGAGCTCGAGGCCGACGACGAAGAAGAAGATCGCGAGCAGGCCGTCCGACGCCCACGAGGCGAGCGAGAGGTCCAGGTGCAGGGAGGCGGGGCCGATGGTGATGTCGGAGAGCGAGGCGTACGCGTCGCGCCACGGGGAGTTGGCCCAGACGAGGGCGATGAGCGCCCCGGCGAGCAGGATCATGCCCGCGAACGTCTCGTTGCCCAGCCTCGCGCGGTACGAGGCGATGGGGCCGCGGCCTGCGGCGCTGGTGCTGGGCATCGGCGAGGCCTTTCTCACGTGCGTCGGCGGCTGCCGCGCTTCACTCTACGGGGAGGGGGAGGGACCGGCCGGGCGAGGACCTTCCGGTCAGGGTGGGGCAGCGGCGGTGGCGGCCACC
>NZ_VDFS01000066.1:43248-47526 GCF_006151955.1 Georgenia sp. 311
AGTTGCCGCGACTTGTCGCGCTCAGGACGCGGCGATCTGGGCGGCGAGGTGGCCCCCGCCGTAGCCGTTGTCGATGTTGACCACGGCCACCCCGGGGGAGCACGCGTTGAGCATCGACAGGAGAGGGGCCACGCCCCCGAAGGCGGCCCCGTACCCGACCGAGGTAGGGACGGCGACGACCGGGCAGCTCACCAGGCCCGCGACGACGCTCGGGAGGGCGCCGTCCATCCCCGCGGCGACGACGACGACGCGTGCGGAGCGCAGCAGGTCGAGCTGGCCCAGGACGCGGTGCAGCCCGGCGACGCCGACGTCGACGACGAGCTCGGTGCGCCGTCCGAGGTAACGCGCGGTGAGCTCGGCCTCCCGGGCGACGGGCAGGTCGGAGGTGCCCGCGCTGAGGACGACGACGAGCCCGCCGGTCGGCTCGGGCGGCTGCGCCGGCCAGGCGAGGAGCCGGGCGACGGGGTCGTGGTGGGCGTCGGGCAGTGCGGCGATGACGGCCTGCGCCTGCTCGGGGGAGACCCGGGTGAACAGGGTGGGGCTGCCCGCCTGCGCGACCTCGGCGGCGATGAGCGCCACCTGCTCCACCGTCTTCGGCTCGCACAGCACGGCCTCGGGGTAGCCACGGCGGGCGGCGCGGTCGTGGTCGAGGCGGACCACCCGGGTGAGCTCGGGCCCCGGCTGCCAGTCCTCAGTCATGGCTGCGGGTGACGAGCGGGAGGGTGAAGGCGCCGGACTGGATGCCGCGCAGGTCGAGCGCCACGAACCGGAAGCCGGCCGCACGCACTGCGGCGTCGACGTCCTCGCGCCGGTGGACCGCGACGAGGAGCTCCTCGGGGCGCAGCTCGATGCGCGCGACGTCACCGTGGTGGCGGACGCGCGAGTCGGTGAACCCGAGCCGGCGCAGCCCGGCCTCCGCCCGGTCGACCTGACGCAGCTTCTCCGGGGTGACCTCCTCGAAGTGCGGGATGCGCGAGGCGAGGCACGGGGCGGCGGGCTTGTCCGCGACGGGCAGGGCCAGCGCCCGGGCCGTCTCCCGGACCATCGCCTTCGTCATCCCGGCCTCGGCGAGCGGGCGCAGCACGCGGTGGTTGGTCGCGGCCTGCGAGCCGGGCCGGTCCGGCCGCTTCGCGTCGTCGGCGTTCTCGCCGTAGGCGACGGCCGCCAGACCGAGCTCGGCGACGAGCTCGTCGTCGATGCGCGTGAAGAGCTCGTCCTTGCAGTGGAAGCAGCGGTCGGGGCCGTTGGCGCGGTAGGCCGCGGACTGTCCCTCGTGGGTCTCGATCTCCACGACGCGCGCGCCGATGACGGCGGCGGTCTCGTGCGCCCTGGCCCGCTCGTCCGTCGCGAGGCTGGGGGAGACCCCGAGCACGGCGACGACGTTCGCGGGGCCGAGGGTGCGCACCGCCATGGCGAGGAGGGTGGCGGAGTCGACCCCGCCTGAGTAGGCCACGCCCAGTGGAGCGTGACCGGCGAGCATCTGCTCGACCCGTTCCGCGGCCTGTGCCACCGGTCCGGTGAGGCCGGGTACCGCGGTCGTCGTCGTCATGGAGCTGCTCCTTCGGGCACGTGAGCTGCCAGTGTGCGCGGGCCGGGAGGCGACGTGGCAACTTGTTGCCACCGGTTGCCCCGTGACCATACCGTGGCGCGCATGGACAACGAGGGAGCGAATGACCCCGGCCGGGCGCCGACGATCTACGACGTCGCCAAGGCCGCCGGGGTCGCGCCGTCGACGGTGTCGCGTGCCCTGGCCCGGCCCGGGCGGGTGAGCGCGGCGACGGCGGAGAAGGTCCGCGACGCGGCCGCCCTGCTCGGGTACCGGCGCTCGTCGGTGGCGCCCGTCCTCAGCTCCGTCAACACGCGGATGCTCGCCATGGTCGTCGCCGACATCGGCAACCCGCTCTTCGTCGACGTCATCCGGGGGGCCGAGGCCGCCGCGGAGGCGGCCGGGTACACGATGCTCCTCTTCGACGCCCAGGAGTCCTACGTGCGTGAGCGGGACGCCGCGGAGAAGTTCCTCAGCGCCGTCGACGGGCTCGTCCTCACCAGCCCGCGGCTCTCGGACCTGGGCATCCGGGCGATCGCCAAGCAGCGGCCGGTCATCGTCCTCAACCGGGTCGTCAGCGGGCTGCCGAGCGTGCTCACCGACGGCGCCCGCGGAGTGCGGCGGGCCGCTGAGCACCTCGGGCAGCTCGGGCACCGCGAGATCACCTACGTCGCGGGCCCCGAGGCGTCGTGGGCCGACGGCGTGCGCTGGCGCGGTCTGGAGGAGGCGGGCCTGGAGCTGGAGCTGCGCGTGCGCCGGATCGGCCCCAACGCCCCGACCGTCGAGGGCGGGGCCAAGGCTGCCCGGCGGTGGGCGCAGAACCCGAGCACCGCCGTCGTCGCCTTCAACGACATCATGGCCGTCGGCTTCGTCCGTGGCCTGCGCGCCCTGGGGGTGTCGGTGCCCGGCGACGTGAGCGTGGTCGGCTTCGACAACAGCCGCACGGGGGCGCTCACCGTCCCCGCGCTCACCTCCGTCGCCTCGCCGCTGTCGCTGCAGGGCGCCACGGCGGTGCGCAACCTCCTCGCGATCATCGGTGGCGCGCGCTCCAGCGAGCAGCCCGTCGTGCTGCCGGTCAAGCTCATCGCGCGGGACTCCACCGCCCGCGTGCGCCGGGGCCGGCTCATGCGGTCCTGAGGCCGTGGCAACTGATGGACACCACTGCGGCCGGGCGGGGGCCCGCCGCCATACTGAGGGCCGTAGCGACACCAAGCCGCCGACCAAAGGACCAGCACGTGACTGACAACAAAGCGACTGCCTCCGCGCAGATCGGAGTCATCGGACTCGCTGTCATGGGCAGCAACCTCGCCCGCAACCTGGCGCGTCACGGGTACTCCGTGGCGCTCTACAACCGGACCGCCGCGAAGACCGAGGAGCTGGTCGCGGCGCACGGCGACGAGGGCACCTTCGTCCCGTCGGCCGAGCTCGCCGACTTCGTCGCGAGCCTCGAGCGGCCGCGCAAGATGATCATCATGGTCAAGGCCGGCGGCCCCACCGACGCGGTCATCGAGTCCCTCATCCCGCTCCTCGAGGAGGGGGACATCGTCGTCGACGGCGGCAACGCCCACTACGAGGACACCCGCCGCCGCGAGGCCTACCTGCGCGACAAGGGCCTGCACTTCGTCGGCGCCGGCATCTCCGGCGGTGAGGAGGGCGCGCTCAACGGCCCGAGCATCATGCCCGGCGGCCCCGCGGAGTCCTACGTGACCCTCGGCCCGATCCTCGAGGACATCTCGGCCAAGGTCGACGGCGAGCCCTGCTGCACCCACATCGGCCCCGACGGCGCGGGTCACTTCGTCAAGATGGTGCACAACGGCATCGAGTACGCCGACATGCAGTTCATCGCCGAGGCCTACGACATCCTGCGCTCGGCCGGGTTCTCCGCCCCCGAGCTCGCCGACGTGTTCAGCGAGTGGAACACCGGGGACCTGGACTCCTACCTCATCGAGATCACCGCCGACGTGCTGCGCCACGTCGACGCCGAGACGGGCAAGCCGTTCGTCGACGTCGTGGCGGACGCGGCAGCCCAGAAGGGCACCGGGCAGTGGACGGTGCAGATCGCCCTCGAGCTCGGCGTGCCGGTCAACACCATCGCCGAGTCCGTCTTCGCCCGCTCCAGCTCGGGTCACACCGCGCTGCGCGAGGCCGCCCGCGCCGCCCTCCACGGCCCCCACCGCGAGGCTTCCGACGCCGCCCAGCGCGCCGAGCTCGTCGAGAACGTCCGCCAGGCGCTGTGGGCCTCGAAGGTCGTCGCCTACGCCCAGGGCCTGGACCAGATCCGCACCGCCTCCGAGCAGTTCGGCTGGGACATCGACATCGCGGGCGTCGCCAAGATCTGGCGCGCGGGCTGCATCATCCGTGCCCGCCTGCTCGAGCGGATCCGCTCGGAGTACGCGGCGCACAACCTCACCACGCTCCTCGAGGCGCCGTCCGTCGCGGCGGGCCTGGAGTCCAGCCAGGCCGGCTGGCGCGCGGCCATCACCCACGCGGTCGCCAACGGCGTGCCGGTGCCGGGCTTCTCCGCCGCCCTCGCCTACTACGACACCGTCCGCGCCGAGCGGCTGCCGGCCTCCCTCATCCAGGGGCTGCGCGACTTCTTCGGGGCGCACACCTACCACCGGGTCGACAAGCCCGGGGTGTTCCACACCGAGTGGTCGGGCGACCGTAGCGAGTCCCAGGACAGCTGACCCGTCCCCCCCCGAACGGCCCGTCGACCCCGTCGACGGGCCGTT
>NZ_VDFS01000066.1:47848-48521 GCF_006151955.1 Georgenia sp. 311
GCTTGCGAGAGCGGATTTGTGTGCGAGAGCGGAGTTGCGCGTGAGAGCCGAGTTCCGCGAGAGCAGGCCTGTCCGCGGGGCCGGGTCTTCTCGTGAGAGGGGATTCGTGCGCGAGAGCGGCATGCCCGCGCGTCATCGCGAGGTGCACACGGGCCGATGGACGGGCGACGGCGGAACTGGCGATCCATCGGACACCGGGCGACCGAGGTCCTCGTCCGCCGGTGGACGTCGGGCTCGGGGGAGCCGCAGAGCTGGCTGCCACGGAGTCGGCGCGAGGACATCGCTCCCGCGCAGAACTCCGCTGTCGCGTGGCAGTCAGCTGTCGTGCACAAGTCGGCCCTCGCGGGAAAGGGCGTTCGGGATTTCCGTCCGCGCGGTTAAGAGCGGACAGTTCTCCGTCGTTCGGACGAGCCCAGCCTCGACCTTCGAATGATTATCCGCGAGATTGCGCGAATCCGGTTGGCAAAGGGTGGCAACCCCGAGGGTCCTACTGGGGTGCGCGTGACGATCGATGCACCGGTCCGCCGACGCGCGGACGCGTCGAGCGGGCCGGGTCGCGTGCTTCCGCGCGACGCATCCGTCGATGGCGACTGCGTCATCGACGCCGATCTGAGGAGGACACATGTCACGTACCCCACGTACGGGGTGGCGGGCCGCGGTCGCGACCGCGGCG
>NZ_VDFS01000066.1:48854-55786 GCF_006151955.1 Georgenia sp. 311
TGCTGGGCGCCGAGGTCAAGGACGTCGTCACCGTCTCCGGGCTCAGCTTCCGCGACCTCAACGGCAACGGGGCGGTGGACCCGTACGAGGACTGGCGCGCGCCCGTCGACGAGCGCGTCGCCGACCTCGTGGGTCGGATGACGCTGGAGGAGAAGGCCGGCCTCATGCTCATCGACACGCTCAACGCCGCCTGCGAGGACGGCGTGCGCGGCACCGTGCCGGCCTCGGCGGACAACTTCGTCAACACCCAGCACATGCACCGGTTCGTCTTCCGCAACACGGTGACCGGGCCCGAGGACGCCGTGTGCGGCGGGACGGGTGGTGGCTTCCAGGCGTCGACGAGCGTGACCCCGGCCGAGGCGGCGGGCTTCACCAACGCGGTCCAGCGGATGTCGGAGGCCACCCGCCTCGGCATCCCCGCGCTCTTCAAGAGCAACGCCCGCAACCACATCGACCCCGACGCCCGCGCGGGCATCAACGAGTCGGCCGGGGCGTTCAGCGCGTTCCCAAAGGAGGCCGGGATCGCCGCGGCGGCGCTCGGCGCCGAGTCGCTCGCCACCGGCGAGACCCCGACCACGGGCGACATGTCCGTCGTCGAGGAGTTCGCGGACGTCATGGGGGAGGAGTGGTCCTCCATCGGCCTTCGCGGCATGTACGGCTACATGGCCGACCTGTCGACCGAGCCGCGCTGGTACCGCACCCACGAGACCTTCACCGAGGACGCCGAGCACGCCGCGGCGATCATGGAGACCCTCGTGCACACCCTGCAGGGGCCGGTGACGGACAACAACGACAACGGCCTCGCGCTGAGCCCCGAGACGAGGGTCGCGCTCACCCTCAAGCACTTCCCGGGCGGCGGCCCGCAGGAGCTGGGACTGGACCCGCACTACGCCTTCGGCAAGGCGCAGGTCTACCCGGGCGGCTTCTTCGAGGAGCACATGCTCCCGTTCGAGGCGGCCATCGACGCCGGCGTCTCCTCGATCATGCCGTACTACGGAGTGCCGGTGGACGTGCCCGTCGTCGGCGGTGAGGGGACCTACCCGCACACCGGCTTCGCCTTCTCCGACTCGATCGTCAACGGACTGCTGCGCGAGGAGCTCGGCTTCGGCGGCTACGTCAACTCCGACACCGGCATCATCAACGACCGCGCCTGGGGCCTTGAGGGAGCCACGGTCCCCGAGCGCGTCGCCGCGGCGATCAACGGCGGCACCGACACCCTCTCCGGCTTCAACGACGTCTCGGTCATCACCGATCTCGTCGCCGACGGCCTCGTCAGCGAGGAGCGGGTCGACGAGGCAGCCGCGCGGCTGCTCGAGCCGATGTTCCTCATGGGCCTGTTCGAGAACCCCTACGTCGACCCGGACGTCGCCACCGCGACGATCGGCTCGGCGGAGAACCGCGAGGTGGGGCTCGACCTGCAGCGCAAGTCGCTCGTGCTGCTCGAGAACGTGGTCACCGAGGACGGCCCGGTGCTCCCGCTCCAGCCCGACTCCGACGTGTACGTCCTGGGTGACTTCACCGAGGAGACCGTCGCGTCCTACGGCTTCGACGTCACCGACGGCAACGTCGAGGCGGGCCAGGAGCGTCCGAGCGCTGCTGGCAGCGACTACGTCCTCATCTCGATGACGGCCCGCACGAACGCCCGCGACTACGCGAGCGACAGCCCCGAGCTGGGTCTGGACCCCGAGCACGGGGTCAACCCGAGCATCGTCCTCGACGACGACGGTGAGCCGCTGCCCGGCCTCGACGGGCAGAGCCTGTGGGGCGCCTCGGACGTGTGTGTCCACAACGTCTCCGGTGCCACGGACCCGGCGTGCACGGACACCGGCCTGCGCTTCGGCGGCTCCTACCCGTGGGAGTCGAGCATCCTCGACTTCACCGGCATGGAGGCGGCCGAGTCGTGGGAGGTCGTGCCCTCGCTGGAGACCATCCAGCAGGTGATGGCCGAGGTCGACGACCCGAGCAAGGTCATCCTCCACGTCTACTTCCGTCAGCCCTACGTCCTCGACGAGGCCAGCGGGCTACGCGACGCCGGTGCCATCCTCGCCGGTTTCGGCATGAGCGACACCGCGCTCATGGACGTCCTCACCGGCGAGCATGCCCCGCAGGGCAAGCTGCCGTTCGCGCTCGCGGGCACCCGCGAGGCGATCATTGAGCAGGAGAGCGACCGCCCCGGCTACGACGAGACGACGGACGGCGCCCTGTACCCCTACGGCTACGGCCTCACCTACGAGGAGACCGGCGAGGAGCCGCAGCAGCCCGGCAAGCCGCAGCAGCCAGAGCACGGCTTCTTCCTCACCAACGGGTGGGCCGGGGGCCTCGCGGACCACGCCTTCATGTACGGGCGGTTCACCGACGAGGTGCTAATCGGCGACTGGGACGGGGATGGCACCGACTCCATCACGGTGCGCCGAGGCAACAGCTACCACGTGAACAACCGCCCGTCGGGCGGCCAGGCCGAGAGCGTCGTCGTCTACGGACGTCCCGACGACACGGTCCTCGTGGGTGACTGGGACGGCGACGGCCGCGACACCTTCGCCGTGCGGCGCGGGGCCACCTACCACGTGAAGAACTCCCTCTCGGGTGGGCCCGCGGACCAGGTCGTCGTCTACGGCCGCGCCGGCGATGACGTGGTCGTGGGGGACTGGGACGGCGACGGCCGCGACACCCTCGCAGTCCGCCGCGGGGCCACGTACTACGTGAAGAACACGGTCGGCGCCGGGAACGCGGACGTCGTCATCACCTACGGACGCCCCACCGACGAGACGCTCGCCGGGGACTGGGACGGCGACGGCAAGGACACCTTCGCCGTCCGTCGGGGCATCTCCTTCCACGTGACGAACACGCTCCGTGGTGGCACTGCCGACCGGGTGATGCACTACGGCCGCGCCGGCGACGAGGTGCTGGTCGGGGACTGGGACGGTGACGGGACCGACACCATCGGTCTGCGCCGGGCGCCGTAACCCGTGACGTCGCGAGGGAGGGGCACTCGAGACCGTCCCTCCCTCGCGATGTCGTGCCTCGCTCTCGCCCTCACTGTGCGCGAGAGCAGACTTTCGCGCGAGAGCCGACTTCTGCGGGACGACGGGCGAGACCCGCTCAGGTCGCCTCGGTGTCGAAGACGACGGCGTCCTGGGTCGGCCGCGCAGCCGCGCGCGGGCTCGGCGTCGGCGGGTCGGCCAGCGCCTCCCTCACGATGCGCCGGGGGTCGTACTGGCGCGGGTCGAGCGCCTGGAGGTCGGCGATCTCGTCGCCGAGCTCCGCGCGGACGCGCTCGGAACCCTCGGCCGCCAGACGCTTGAGGGCGACGACGAGCCCGGCCAGCTTGCGCGCGTACTCGGGCAGCCGCTCCGGGCCGACGAGGACGACGGCGAGGACGACGAGGACGAGCAGCTCGGCACCGTTGACAGGCATGAAGGACCTCAGGCGGGACGACGTCGGGCGCGACGCCGGTCGGACCACAGGGCGATGCCGATCGCCCCGAAGAACAGGGCACAGATCGGCAGGGCCATCGCGATCATGGACCAGGCGTCGGGCAGCGGGTTGGCGACGGCGGCGAAGAGGAAGGCGAGCAGCACGAGCCAGCGCCACGCCCCCAGGAACGTGCGGCCGGAGACGAGTCCCGCGGCGTTGAGCGCAACCATGACCACCGGCAGGAGGAACGCCACCCCGAAGACGAGCATGACCCGGGTGAAGAAGCTCAGGTAGGTGCGCGCGTCGATGAGGTTGACGGCGTCGTCGGGGGTGAAGGCGGTGAGGACGGTGACCGCGTTGGGCAGCACGAGCCAGCCCAGCGCACCGCCGGCGAGGAAGAGCACCGCGCCCGCCACCCCGAAGCCGATCGCCGTGCGGCGCTCCTTGCGAGTGAGGCCGGGGGAGACGAAGGCGAAGATCTGCCCCACCCACCACGGGCTGGAGACGAACAGCCCGATGAACAGCGAGAGCCGGATCCGCATGTCGAAAGCGCCGCCCACGGTCCCGAAGTTGATCGCCGCGCCCTGCCCGCGATCGGCGATCGCCTCCATCGGGGCGTTGATCGCGGCGAAGAACCAGGGGTAGAGGAACCAGCCCGCGACCGCGCCGACGACGATGCCGAGCGCCGCGAGGAGGAACCGTCGGCGCAGCTCGCGCAGGTGGTCGGCCAGGGGCATCCGGCCGTCGGCGGATCGCCGACGTCTCCGTGCGCCCTGTGCCGTGCTCAGCGGTGTCGCCACCATGGCAGGGTCAGGGGGTGCGGTGCTCGCCGCGCGCCACGGTCGCGTGGCTGCCCGGCGTCTGCGACGCGGTGGGGGCGGCCGCGGGCGCGTCGTCGTCCGCGGTGAGGTCCTTGATCTCGCTCTTGAAGATCTTCAGGGACTTCCCGACGCTCGCGGCGACGTCGGGGAGCCGACGCGCACCGAAGAGCACGAGGACGACGATGACGAGGACGATGATCGCCCACAGGCTGGGTGTTCTCACGGCACGCCTCCACAGCGTCATTGCACGGGTTCGTGGCACGGGCGGTGCTTCGACTTCTGAAGGCGACATCGCCTAACCCGCCAAAGCGCCTTACGTGATTCGTGAGCCTATCGTCCGCTTCGCCCGTGTCAAGAGGGTGGGTCCAGTACCCGGCGAGCCATGGCGCCCCGCTGGTCGCGGCAGGTGCGTGCCCGGTTGCACTGGGCCTCCACCACGACAACGACCACGGGGGACACCTTGGACGCGACGACAGACACCTCCAGAAGAACGGTGCCGGATCGTGCGCACCGCGCACGATCCAGCTCTCGGCGTGAGGGCCACTCACGACCACCACTCACGCGAGAGCTGGATCCTGCACGGTGCAGGATCCAGCTCTCGGCGCGAAGGGGGAGGGTTGATGGCCGCGCCCGTCTGTCAAGGCTCCCGGAACGCGGGAACGGGGGCGGTGGCCTCGGCCACCGCCCCCGTCACTGCGTCCGCCCGACTACGGGGTGACGGCGGTGAGGCCCATGACCTCCGGCAGCCACAGCGAGAGCTGAGGCACGAAGGCGACGACGAACAGCGCGAGCGTGAGCGCCCAGAAGAAGGGCATGACGCGGCCGATCATCGGCTCGATGCGGACCTTGCCGACTCGGGCAGCGACGAACAAGTTGTTGCCCACGGGCGGGGAGATGTTCCCCAGGGACATGTTGAAGACCATCATCGTGCCGAAGTGGATCGGGCTGACGCCCAGCTCGACGACCACCGGGAGGAAGATCGGCGTGAAGATGAGGATGGCGGGCGTCGGGTCCATGACCGTACCCGCGAGCAGCAGGACGATCATGATGATGATGAGGATGAGCGTCTTGTTGTCGGTGAGCCCCAGGAGGGAGTCGGCGACGAGCTCGGGGATCCGCGCGGCGGACAGGACCCACGCGAGGATGTTCGAGACGCCGATGAGCAGCATGACGATCGCCGTCGTCTTGCCCGCCTCGAGGATGATGCCCGGCAACGCGCGCACCGGCAGGGTGCGCTGGGCGAGGCCGAGGACGAGGGAGTAGAGCACGGCGATGACGGCCGACTCCGTCGCGGTGAAGTAGCCCTGGAGGATGCCCCCGATGACGATGACGATCATGAGGAGGGCGGGCAGGGCCCGCACGAGGACGACGAGCGCCTGCTTGACGGTGGGACGCTCCGCGGCCTTGAGCTCGGGCCGCTTCCGGGCGTAGACGGCGACCATGATGATGCAGACGAGTGCCCACAGGAGGCCTGGCCCGATGCCGGCCATGAAGAGCGCGGCGATGGAGCTGCTCGAGACGAGCGCGTAGATGATGAAGGTGTTGCTCGGGGGGATGAGCATCCCGGCGGGGGAGGCGGCGGCGTTCACGGCAGCCGAGAAGTTCGGGTCGTACCCGGCCTTCCTCATCGGGGGCGACATGACCGACCCGACGGCGGCGGCCGAGGCCACCGAGGCGCCGGAGACGGCACCGAACATCGCGTTGGCGACGACGGTCGTCTGCGCCAGCGAGGCAGGCAGGCGGCCGGCGATGACCTGGGCGAGGTCGATGAGCCGGGTGGCGATGCCACCGGTGTTCATCAACCCGCCGGCGAGGATGAAGAACGGGATCGCCAGGAGCGCGAAGGAGTTGCTCCCGGTGAAGAGCCGCTGGGCGGAGGTGAGGGCGGCGCCGTCCCAGCCGAGCAGGACGACGATGGCGAGGGCCGAGGGGAGGCCCATCGAGATGGCCACCGGCAGACCGATGGCGATCCCGACGACGATGCCGCCGAGAAGGATGATCGTGGCGAGCGTCACGGGGTCCATGTGAGCCTCAGATTCCCTGGTTGTTCTCGTCGACGTCCGGGAGGGTGTCCTCGGTACCCACGAACATGCCCACGACGTGGCAGATCGAGAAGAAGGTGATGAGGGCGCCGCTCACGGGCAGGACGAGATAGATCTGGCCGATGGTCAACGGCAGGGTCGAGATGTTCTGGCCCCACGCGTTCTGCGAGACCGCGATGCCGCCGTAGATCATCACGTACACCGCGAACGCGACGACGAGTGCCTCGACGACGAGCGCGACCACCAGCTGGAAGCGCTTGGGCAGCCGCTCGACGAAGATCTCCACAGCGATGTGGCCCCGCTCGGAGAAGACGAGCGCCGCGACGAGGAGCGCGAGGACGACGAAGATGTACCGCGCGGTCTCCTCCGTCCACGTCGCCGGGGTGCCCACGACCTGACGCGAGATGACCTGCCACGACACGACGACGACGAGGACGACGAAGGTGACGATGCAGATGAGGACGAGGATGCGGTCGATGACGCTCCGCACCGCCTCGAGGGCACGGACGATGGGGCCGCCCTGGGGGCGGGGTGTGGTGCCCCGGTCGGCCGCCGACGCCGGTTGCGGCGTCGGGTCAGGGCCGGTGGCGGCGTTGTTGTCAGTCATGGGTCCTCCGCGAGTGCGAGCGGTGGCGGCGGGGAGGCCCCGCCGCCA
>NZ_VDFS01000067.1:0-33281 GCF_006151955.1 Georgenia sp. 311
CCGAGGGTCTCGGTGCCCTGGAGCGGGGTGAACAGGCCGAAGAAGACGACGCTCAGCGGCTCGTCGGCGGGCGGCTGCGGCGCCGCAGCGGCGAACCACGCGTCGGTCGCGCCGACGTCGACGACGACCGTGTCGCTCCCGGCGGGCGCGAGCGCCCGGTGCTCCTCGGTGTCCACGACGACGACGTCCGCAGCGCCCAGCGCCAGGCGGTCGAGCAGGGCGAGCAGCCGGGTGCGCAGCCCCTCGGGGGTGCCCCGGTCACGAGCGGTGTCCGCCGCGAAGATCAGGTGGTCCAGGACGATCGTCGTCCGCGGGAAGAGGAGCCGGGCGAGCAGGACGTCGAAGTGCCCGAGGTACCCGACGAGGACGGCGTCGGGCCGGCCGGGTCCGCGGAAGCGACGGCTGCCCCAGGCGAGGGAGGCCCAGCGCCGTGCCATCCGCAGCGCGAAGCCGGGCAGCGCGAGCGGGCTGCGCAGGGCGCGGACCTTGTCCGCCGTCGACAGCCCGAGCGGGCGGTTGAGCTCGAGGACCTCGTCGCCGTGCGCGCGCAGGCCGTCGACGAGCACCTGGACGCGCGGGTGGCGCCCCACGTCGTAGGTGCCGAAGGCCAGGATCCTCACTGCTCGACGGTCTCGCCCGTGGCCAGGGTCGTCGGGTGCTGCGCGTTCTGGGGCGGCACGGCCAGTCCCAGGTGGTGGCCGAGGCCGTTGCCGTTGTGCGCGAACCGGTCGTCGCCCGCGACGTCGGCGGGCGGGCGGTACTGGAGCACCTTGATCCGCTCGAGGCTCTCCTCGAGCAGCACCCGGTTGGTGCGCTGGAGGTCGGCGATGACGAGCAGGGCGTAGCTCAGCAGTGCTCCGACGAGCATCGCACTGCCGAAGATGAGCGACTGGACGTGGCCGCTGCCCTCGCCCTGGAGCCAGAAGACGAAGAACCGGACGAAGGGCACGAGCGCCGCGATGAGCATGAGCGTGCCGAGCGTGCCGAGCACGAGGTGCGGCTTGAACATGAGGTAGGACCGCGAGATGGCGCCCGCGGACTTGAACATGTGCTGCCAGATGTTCTTGAACAGCCGCGACTCGCGCGTCTTGGGGTTCGTCTCGATCGGCAGCGAGGCGATGCGCAGGCGCTTGTTGCCGGCCTGGATGATCGTCTCCATGCAGTAGGAGAACTGCGTGATGACGTTGAGGCGCAGCAGCGCGTTCTTGGAGTAGGCGCGGAAGCCGGAGGCGGCGTCGGGCAGGGCCGTCCCGGCCGCCTTGTTCACGACGCTCGAGCCGACCTGCTGCATCGCCTTCTTGAAGGGCGAGAAGTGCGCGATCGTGCTCGTCTGCCGGTCGGCGATGACGATGTCGGCGGTGCCGTGGACGATCGGCTGGACGAGGTCGGTGATCCGCTCCTGCGGGTACTGGTTGTCGCCGTCGGTGTTGACGACGATGTCCGCCCCGTGCGCGAGCGCGTAGTCGACGCCGTCGCGGAAGGAGCGGGCCAGGCCCATGTTGCGGGCGTGGCGCACGATGTGGCGCACCCCGTGCGCCTGCGCGACCTCGATCGTGCGGTCGGTGGATCCGTCGTCGATGATGAGGATCTCGATCTCGTCGATCCCGGGGATCTCCCGCGGGATCGACTCGAGGACCATCGGCAGGGTCTCTTCCTCGTTGAGGCACGGGACCTGGACAAACAGCTTCACTGGATCAACCCATCGTCATCAGCGTGGCTGCCGACGCCTGACGAGCAGCCTGTCATTCGCGGCGCCGGGCACGACCGGGCACGACGCCGAACCTCCCGCCCACAATACGGTAGAGCGCCCGGGGGCCGGGCCGGGTGTGCCGAGCCTTACACCCGCACAGCCCGGCAACGGCGCGACGGTAGCCTGTCCGCGGCGCGTCTGCACCGCGCCACCGAGCCTGAGGAGGACGTGTGGAGGGCCAGACCCCCGAGGTCGCGGCGGCGACGAACGAGCCGGCATCCGGACGCACCCGTCGCCGGACGCGCGAGGTGCCGCTGCGCACCGACGTCCTGTGGTCCCTCCTCCTCGCCGCTGCCGCTGTCCTGCTCAGCGTGCTCGGCGTGCTCGGCGGCACCCAGATCTCCGCTCTCGACGAGCACACCCACCTCGACTACGCGTACAAGGTGAGCCAGGGCGAGCTGCCCTACACCGGCGTGCCGCTGAGCGACTTCACGCTGGAGGAGTGGTCCTGCCGCGGCCAGCAGTCCATCGCCGAGGCGCTGCCGCCGTGCGAGGAGGCCACCGCGGACGAGGTCGCACCCTCGGACTACCCGGCCCGCGGGGAGAACTACAACGCCTGGCACCCGCCGCTGTACTACGCGGCGGCCGCGGCCGCCGGCACCGTCGCCGAGGCGCTGGGCCAGAGCTTCACCACCGGCGCCCGGCTCAGCGGCGGGCTGTGGCTCGCCGCCGCCGTCGTCGCGATGTACGGCGTGCTGCGCCACTGGCGGCTGCGCCCGGCGCTCGCCGCGTCCGGCGCCGCGGTGATCATGGCCGTGCCGAGCATCGTCCACGCCTCCTCCACGGTGACCAACGACGCCCCGGCCGCGCTCCTCGGCGTCGGTGCGCTGTGGGTGCTCACCCGGGTGTTCCGGGACGGGCGGACCGGCTGGTTCGCCTGGGTGCTGCCCACGGTCATCGCCGTCCTCGCGGCGAACGTCAAGCTCATGAGCACCGTCGCGATCCTCACCGCCGTGGGGGTCGTCGCGCTCAGCGCGCTGCCCCAGCTGCGCGACCGGAACTGGGGCGAGGCGGTGCGCCGGCTGCTCATCGCGGTCGTCCCGGTCCTCGCGGTCGGCGCCAGCGCCCTCGCCTGGTCGGCCTTCCAGTCCGGGCGGGCGGTGGAGAACTGGACGAACCCGATCGCCGGGGTCAACACCGCGCCCGTGGCCGGCGCACCGTTCGACGAGTGGGCGCCCACGCTCACCTCCGCCTTCGGCCTGGTCGACGACTTCTACGTCCAGCCCGAGCTCATGTCCTCCCTCATCTGGCTGAGCGTCGGCGCCCTCACCGTCCTCCTCACCGCGGCCCCGTTCATGGCGCTGGTGACGTTCCGGCCCGGCCAGGCGGAGCGGGTCGTGGGCTGGGCGGCGCTCGTCGGCGCCGTCGCCGTCCCGCTGCTCGTCCAGGGCCAGGAGTTCCTCCGCGGCGGCGGCTACTTCCGCGGGGTGAGCGCCCGCTACGCCGTCACCCTCGTGCCGATGACGATCGCCGCGCTCACGCTCGTCGCGCACGAGCGGCGCTACCAGGTCCTCGCCTACGTCGTCGCGGTCGGCGGCTACCTCAGCATGCTGCTGAGCTTCTCCGGCATCGCCTGACCCCCGGTCTCGCGCCTTCGGTGTGGAGTCCTGGACCTCCTGGGTCCAGGACTCCACACCGAAGCGGCTATCGGCCCGTCGCGTGCCGCGGGCGGTCCGCCGGGCGCCCCGCCCGGGCGAGCCACAGCCACAGCCCGAGGAGACCGACCGCCGTGGCGCCGGCCACCCACGGCAGCGCCCCCCACCCGGTGGGCTCGTAGGACAGCTCGACGACGTGCTCCCCCGCGGGCACCGCCACACCCCGCATCGCGTGGTCGGCGGTGAGGATCGGCACCTCCTGGCCGTCGAGGCGCGCGACCCAGCCGCTGTGCACGCCGTCGGCGACGACGAGCATCCCGGCCCCGTCGGCCTCGACCCGGACCTGCTGGAGGTCGTCGTCGTCGCGGAGCACCTCGATCTCGGCGCCGGCGCCGTCGAAGGCCGCGACGTCGGCGTCCTCGAGGAGGACGGTGCTCCCGGGCACCTGCGCCATGAGCGCGGCGCACTCGGGCGCGTCGGTGCACTCCGCGGCGTCGGACGCCCACCGGAAGCGCGGCAGGGCGTTCTCGCGCTCGAGGACGAGCGCGTCGGTCGTGTCGACGAGCGTGAGGTCGTCGTCCCCGGCGACGATGACGCCGAGCCAGGCCTCCCCGCGCTGGGCCTCGTTGTCGCCCGCGGCCCGCAGCTCGACGCCGGGGCCGCCCTCGACGCGGACCTGGAGGGTGACCGGCCCGTCGGTGGGCAGCTCCTCCCCCGCGAGCGCGACGCCGACGACGCCGGACTCCCCGTCGCGCAGGCGGCGGCTGCCCGTCGCGAGCACCTTCCCGTCCTCGTCGAGCGCCTCGACGACGAGGCGGCCCGGGTCGCCGCCCTCCGGGACGTCCCCGAGCGGCTCGGCGAGCTCGACGAGCGCGGCGCGCACGGGGGTGCCGGCCTCGACGGTCCGCGCGGCCACCGGCCCGTCCGCACCGGCGCCGGCGCGCACGACGCCGGTGCCCTGCTCGCCGTCGCCCCAGAAGCTTCCCGGCGGGATGACGTGGGTGTCCATGACCGCGTAGCGGGTGGCGAAGCGGTCCAGGACCGGTGAGGTGAGCGCCTGCGGGCTCGACAGCGAGTGGCTCGTCGCCGAGCGGAACATCCCCTTGTCGGCGGCGAGGAGCAGCGCGCGCCACTCCTCGGGGGTGAAGGTGTGCCCGGACAGGGACCGAAGGCCGGGCACCTGGGCGGCGGAGTACCAGTAGGCGCCGTACATCCCGACCATGCGGTCGTGCCCGAGGTTCTCGGAGAGGAACGCGTCGGTGCGGGTGTCGCGGTAGAGGGTGTCGGGGTCGGCGCGGGGCCACCAGGCCGCCGCGAAGGTGATGCCCTCGACGGCGAGGACGAGCGGGACGAGCACGGCCGCGACCACCTGCGCGGGCCGGGGGCGCACCAGCACCGCCGCCCACGCCGCGGCGACGAGCACGCCGGCGACGAGCCCGAGGACCACCGAGGGGCGGGCCTGGGCCCACTCGGCCGGTCCGGGAGCGACCTCCCGCACGAGCAGCGCGGCGACCCCGAGGGCCGCGACCACCGCGACGGCGGCAGCCAGCGCCCAGCGCCGGCGCCCCACCCCGGGCCGGGGGCCGCGTACGAGCGAGTCGAAGCCGACGGCGGCGAGCATGGCGAACATGAGCCCGCCGACCGCGCGGGTGCGCTGGAGACCGGAGCCGCCCATGCCGGGCAGGAGCTGGACGAGGTAGTTGAGCCCGCCGCCGACGAACGTCACGGCGAGCGTGAGGACGATGGCGAGGAGGAGGAAACCGCGCACCGCGCGCAGCCGGTCGGAGGCCGGCGGCATGACGAGGGCGGCCACGCACAGGACCAGCGCGCCGGCGCCGACGAAGCTCACGCCCTCGACGGGGATGAGGCTGCCCCAGCGCGCCGCGCCCGACGCGCAGGAGCCGAGCGCCTCCGGGTAGGCCATGGTGAGGATCTCGGGCCAGTCGAGGGTGAGCTGCCACGCGCTCGCCCGGCGCTCGAGGTCGACGCTCTCGCGCAGCTGCTGGGCCCAGGGCACGACCTGGAAGGCGACGAGCGCGAGCCCGGCGAGCCCGCCGGCCGCGGCGAGTGCCGGGGCACGGCCCCACCTGCGCCACGGTGAGCCGCCGGGAGCCGGCCGCTCGCGCCGGTTGAGCACGACGAGCCGGACGACCCCGTAGAGGGCCGCGAGGTAGACGGTGTGGACGACGATCGCGGGGAACCCGCCGAGGACGACGCCCGCGACGACGAACGGCAGCGGCAGCGCCGAGCGCAGCGTGCGGTCCTGGACGATCCGCTCGACCGCCCAGAAGACGAGCGGGAAGAAGGCGGCGGTGCGGGTCTGCGGCCAGCCGGTCCACATGACGAGGTACCCGCTCGTCGCGTAGAGGAACCCGCCGAGGGCTCCCGCCGCGACCGACAGCCCCAGGCGGCGCGCCCACAGCACGGTGCCGAGGAGGACGACGCCGATCTCCAGGAGCTTCATCCACGCGGGGAACAGGACGTCGGGGAGGGGCAGGGTGGCGAGGAAGATCGGGGACACGACACCCTGGAACGGGGCGGCCCCGAGGATCGTCCCGGCGCTCGCGCTCGACTCCCACAGCGGCGCGGCGTCACCCGCGGCGATCCGGTCGCGGAAGCTCAGCGCGTGCGGGAGTGCGGCGTCGACGGTGTCGGAGACGCACGCGTTCGTCACGGTCTCGACGGTCGAGGCCTCGGCCCACGGCGCCTGGCGCTCGATGAGGTCGCCGGCGGCGAACAGCTGCGCCCCGACGAGCGCGGGGCCGAGCAGGAGGACGACGAGGGCGACGAGGGGCGCCCACGCCGCGACCGTGCCGAGGCGGGCGCGCCGCCTCTCCTGCGCCGCGGTCACCGGCGGACGCGGGCGCGCAGCGTGCGCACGACCCGGCGGCCGACCTCACGGGCTCCCTCGGCGCGGTACACGCGCCGTGCCGCGGCGGCCTTGCGCGCGAGCGGGTGGCTCAGCAGCGCGGCGGGCACGCGGCCGGCGGGGGCCGGCAGGGCGTAGGGCTCGACGTAGGCGTCCGCGGCGGACAGCGGCTCGTCGTCGACGACCGGCTCCCAGTCCGTCGGCCGACGCGGGCCCTCGCGCCGGACGTGGTCCGCCGCGGCGAGCAGGTTCTCCAGGTAGACCCGGCCCTGGAGGTGGGGTGACCAGCGCAGCAGCGCGTCGCGGCGCGCCTGGCTGCCCACCCGGTGGCGCAGCGCGACGTCGTCGAGGAGGGACGTCAGCGCGGCGACCCACTCCTCGTGACCGGCGGCGAGGAAGCCGGTGCGGCCGTGGTCGATGGCCTCACGGAAGGGCTCGGTGGGCGAGGCGACGACGGGGGTCTCGACGAGCGCGGCCTCGAGCCACTTGATGGCCGACTTCGCCTCGTTGAAGCGGCTGCGCTCGGTGAGCGGGGCGAGGGCGATGTCGACGTCGCGCAGCAGCCCGGGCAGCTCGGTCCAGCCGACGAACGGCAGCCGGCGGACCCGGTGGGCCAGGCCGTCGAGCGCGGACGTCGGTTCGACGAGCCCGCCGAGCCACAGCTCGACGTCGGGGTGCGCCTCGAGCACCTCGCGGACGGCGGGCTCGACGGCGGCCCAGTCGGCGTCGTGGGTGTTCGTGCCGGAGAAGTAGCCCACCCGCAGCGGACCCTCGGCACGGGGGCGCTGGAGGGCGTCGTCGGAGGCCTGGGCGAGCAGGGTGCCGACGCCGTTGGCGAAGCGACGGGAGGGCAGCCCGGTGACGGCGGTGGTGTGGCGGCACAGCTCGGTGGTGGAGCCGATGAACATGTCGGCCGCCTCCATCGTCGTGCGGTAACGGGCCACGCCGCGCCACCACAGCTCGATCTCCTCGGGCGAGAGCCGGCTCAGGCCGTGGACCTCGTCCTTGAGCTCGGGGTCGAAGATGAGGTCGTCGACGTCGAAGAGGACCGGGACGGTCCGCTCGCGGCGGCGCACCTGGGCGACGAGGTCGAGCACCTGGGAGGTCGCCGGGACGCGGTAGAGGACGACGGCGTCGACCTGCTCGACGAGCTCGGGCAGCGCGGGGTCGCGGTAGTGGCGCACGTCGGCGTGCACCCCGTGCAGGCGCAGCGCCTCGGCCGGCAGGTGGGCCCGGTAGCGCAGCGGGGCGCCCTGGATGCCGACGACGAACAGCACGCGCCGCATGAGCTGCTCGGAGGCGCGGCGGGTGACGGTCAGGTCCTCCTCGGGGGGCACCGGCGCCGGCGGGGCGGCGAGCTCGGCGTAGAGCTCCAGGACGCCGGCGGTCTGGTCCTCCAGCGTGCGCACCGGGCTGGCCGAGCCCTTGCCCATGAGGGCGCGGGCGGCGACGGGGTCGGTGACGAGGCGGCGCAGCGCCCCGGCGAGCGCGTCGGCGTCGGCGGCCGGGACGACCATCCCGTTGTACCCGTCGAGGACGGCCTCCTCGGGCCCGAGGGTGTCGGTGCACACGACGGCGAGCCCGGCGAGCAGCGCCTCGCGGGTGAGGATGGAGTGGGACTCGCGGTTCACCGAGGGCAGGACGAGGACGTCGTGGGCGGCGAGGACCTCGCCGAGCTCCTCGCGGCCGTACCGTCCGCGCACCCGGACCTGCGGGGGCACTGAGGTGGGGAAGTCGCCTGCGCCGTAGAGGTCGAGGGTCCAGCCGTCGAGGTCGGCCACCTGCTCGGCGGCGCGCAGCAGCACCGGCAGGCCCTTCATCGGGTCGGGTCCGCCGGCGAACATGAACCGCAGCGGGCCGTCGGAGGGCTGGTGGGCGACCGGCGCCTCGGTCGCGGGCAGGCCGTTCTCGTCGACGCGCAGCCGGTCGGCGGGCACGCCGTTGGCCCGCAGCACCTTCGCGGTGATCTCCGACGGGGCGAGGACGACGTCGGCGAAGGCGAGCTCCTTCGCGAGCCGCGCGTCGCGCTCGAGGAGCGACTGGTGGCCGGCGGCGCAGGGGCACGTGCCGCACGAGACGACGACCGAGCACGGCGTGAGGTCGGCGGTGGCGAGGAACTGGCGGGCGCACACCCACCAGAAGTCGTGCATGGTGACGACGACGGCCGCGCCGGACTCCTTCGCGGCCCGCACGAGGGAGCCACCGAGGGTCTGCAGGGAGTGGAGGTGGACGACGTCGGGCCGGACCTCGGCGAGCCAGGCGCGGAAGTCGGCCTCGACGGCGGGATTGTACCAGTTCTTCTCGTCGTTCCAGGCGGTCCAGGGCGTCGTGACGATCCACCGCACGTTCACGTCACCCTCGTGGGTCTCGCTGAAGGTCGACAGCGGCGTGCGCGCGTCGTCGAGGTACCCGGCGTAGACGTGGCTCTCGTGGCCCGCGGCGGCGGCCGCCCGCGCGAACCGTTGCGGGACCAGGACCCCGCCGGAGACGAAGTTCGGTGGGAAGTGTGCGGACACCTGGACGACGCGCATCCCAGCATCGTACGTGGCCACCACTCCGGAGGGGCCCGTCCCCACCTCTCCCGGGCGGTACGGCGCGGGGCGTGAGGGGGACTACCGTATGGCCATGCCCTCCGATGACGCTGTCTACTGGCGCGACCTGCCGGCTCGCGACCGCCAGGCCCACGCGGACGAGGCGGGGCGTGCCCTCGCCCTGGAGAACGAACAGCTGCGCCTGCACAACGCCGAGCTGTCGGCCTCGCTCGTCGCGGCCCGCGACGCCCTGGAGATCGGTCACCGCCTCCTCGAGGACCAGTCCGTGGCCATCGCCGAGCGCGACGACGTCGTCGGCGCTGCCGAGCGACGCGCGGTCGAGGCCGAGCACCAGCTCGCGGTCGTCCTCTCCTCGCGGCGCTGGCGCGCGACCGAGCTCCTCAGCCGCCTCCTGCGCGCGCCCCGCGCGGTGCTCGCCCGGCTGAGGCGTCAGCCGTGAGCCAGGCCTCCGGCCCTCTGCTCTCCCTCCTCCTCCTGCCCGGCGACGACGCCGGCCGGGCGGCGGCGACCGACTCCTTCGCCGCGCAGGGCGAGGGGCCGTGGGAGCTCGTGCCGGTGCCCGCCGCGGGCGACCTCGCCGCGGCCCTCACCACGGCGGCCGGCCGGGCCGGCGGCCGTTACGTCGGTGTCCTCGGCTCCGGGGACCGGCTCGAGCCGGGCGCGCTCGCCGCCGTCGTCGCCTTCGTCGACCGGCTCGGGCGTGAGCCCGCGGCCCTCTACACCGACGAGTCCGGGCCCGCGGGGGTCTTCTCCAAGCCGCGCTGGGTGCCGGCCTACCTCGAGGCGACGAACTACCTCGGGCGCCTCCTCCTCGTCCGCCGCGACGTGCTCGCCGAGGTCGGCGGGTGGCGCAGCGGCGGGGCGATGGAGTGGGACCTCGCGCTGCGCCTCACCGAGCGCACCGAGGACGTCGCCCACGTCCCGGTCACCGGCCTCATCCGCGCCGCCGGGGACGACCTCGCCGTGCTCACGGCCGGCCGGGAGGCGGTTGCCGAGCGCTACGCCCGCCTCGGCGTCCCGGCGAGCGTCGAGCTCACCGGCACCGCAGAGGGCGACGCCCCGGGCTTCCTGCGCGTGTGGCGGGAGGTGCCCGAGCCGCCGCTCGTGAGCATCCTCGTCCCCACCGCCGGTGGCCGACGCGAGATCGAGGGGCACGAGCGCCTCCTCGTCACCCAGCTGCTGCGCTCGCTCGTCGAGCGCACGACGTACGAGCGCTGGGAGGTCGTCCTCGTCACCTCCGAGGGCACCTCCCCGAAGGTCCTCGCCGAGTGCGAGGAGATCCTCGGGGACCGGCTCACCCTCGCTCCTGTCGCGGGGCCGTTCAACTTCTCCCGCTCGGTCAACACCGGGGCGGCCGCCGCCCGCGGCGAGCTGCTCCTCCTGCTCAACGACGACATCGTCGTCCTCGAGCCGCGGTGGCTCGAGCGGATGGTCGCCGTCGCGCAGGACCCGCAGGTCGGGGCGGTGGGCGCCAAGCTGCTCTTCGGGGACGGCCGCATCCAGCACGTCGGGGTGAGCTTCGACCGCGACGGCGAGGCGACCCACCCGCACATCTTCGAGGCGGAGGACGCCGGCCACTTCGGCTCCAAGGTCGTGGACCGCGACTACGAGGCGGTCACCGGCGCGTGCCTGCTCACGCCCCGGGACCTGTTCGTCGAGGTCGGCGGCCTCACCGAGGCGCTGCCGCTCAACTACAACGACGTCGACTACTGCCTCAAGGTGCGTGGCGCGGGCCGCCGGGTCGTGTGCACGCCCTTCGCGCGGCTGCGGCACTACGAGTCCTCCTCGCGCACCGCGCGCATCGAGGACGAGGAGCGCGCCGCGCTCGCCTGGTGGCGTCCGCGGACGATGTCCGACCCGTACACGAACGTCCGCGGCCTGGCCTGAGCGGCCCGGCCGCGGGCCGGCTGTGGGCCGGCCGCGGTTCAGCCGCGGCGGCGGGCCAGGCGCCAGCGCACCTTGTCGATGACGGCGCGCGGGCCGCCGGAGCGCAGCTGGCGCCACGCGGCGGTGGCGTCCAGGCGCAGGCGGGTGAGCAGCGGGAGGCTCGCGAAGTCGACCTCGCTGCCCGCGGCGATCCGGGCGGCGTCCGCGGCCCGGCGGGGGGCGCGGGCGAAGTCGAGGAGCGGGGCGAGGGCGACCGGCCAGGTGTACCGCTCGGCGACGCGGGCGACGTTCGCACGCGCCTCGTCGCGAGCGGTGTCGTCGGTGAGCAGACGCTCGAGCGCGGCGGCCATGCCGTCGACGTCCTCGGGGGCCACGGCCACGCCCAGCCCCTCGGCGGCGACGAGGTCACCGAAGGTGTCACCCTCGGTGCACACGATGGGCAGGTCGGCCCACAGGTAGTCCAGGATCCGGGTGCGGAAGCTGAACGCGGTCTCGATGTGGTCGAAGTGGGCGCTGACGCCGACGTCGGCGTCCAGGAGGTAGTCCGCGCGCCGGGCGTACGGCACCCAGTCCTCGTTGAAGAACACGTGGGTGCCGGTGAGGCCCAGGGAGTCGGCGAGCTCGCGGGTGCGGGTCGCCATCGCCATCTCGGGCACGTCGGGGTTGGGGTGCTTCATCCCGAGGAAGTACAGCCGCACCTGCGGGACGCGCTCACGCACGGCGTCGATCGCCCGCACGACCGTCACCGGGTCGAACCAGTTGTAGACGCCGCCGCCCCACAGGACGACCTTGTCGTCCGGGCCGATGCCGGGCACGACGCCCTTGATCGCCGGCGCCGTCCGCTCGGGCGGGGTCGGGGAGGTGCCGAAGGGCACGACGGTGATGAGGCTGCGCAGCGACGGGTCGGCGTCGTAGGTGTCGGGGTTGACGCGGCCGGAGGCGGCGAGCTGCCCGAGCCACAGGTCGCGCTGCTTCTCCGAGGCGCAGAGGAACAGGTCGCCGCGGCGGGTCTGGGCGCCCAGCTCACGCAGCGCGGTGGCGAGCGCGGCGTGCCGCTCGGGGGCCGGCTTGTACCGCTCGACCTCGAGGGACTCGAGGTGGAAGGGGTCGTAGAGGTCGATGACGAGCACCTGCTCGGCGCTCTGCAGCCACGGGAAGGTCGCGACGACGAAGCCCTGGACGACGACGACGTCGCTGGCCTCGACCTGGGCGCGGAACTCCCCGACGGTCGTGTGCGCGGTGGTGAACCCCTCCCCCGGCCGGTCGCAGGACCCGAAGGTGAGGAGCTGGACGGAGTGCTCGGGCGCGAGGGCCGAGGCGATCTCCCAGGCGCGGATGGCGGGGCCCGCCATCCGCTCGGCGAGCGTGTCGAGCGTGACGACGAGGATCCGGGCCATCAGGGCACCTGCCAGCGCGAGGGGGTCTGGACGTAACCGCCCCAGAACTTCTCCGCCCCGGACTGGACGCCGAAGCGGGCCGAGTCGCGCACCTGGTCGTACAGGTGCTGGGTGGTGGAGTCGGTGAGGGAGGTGATGACCGTGTACATGCCCGGCGCCAGGGCCGTGGCCGGGGCACGGCACTCCAGGACGCCCGAGCCGGTGACCTGCCCGAGGCGCGGGCCGTGGTCGAAGGTGTTCGAGGCCCACAGGTAGGTGCCGTCGACCGACTCGATCGCGCAGCCGATGACGGGGTCGGTGACCGGCTCGTGCGCCGTGTAGGCGACCCGGACCGTGAGGTCCTCGCCGTTGCGGACGTCGGTGCCGGGGCCGCCGGGGCCGAAGACCTCGACGTGGTCCACGCTCATCTCGCCGCTGCCGTGGTGGACCCGGCCCTCGGCGTCGATGCGCACCTCCCCGGCGTGGGAGGCGTCCATGTACTCCTCGAGGACCTCCTTGGCGTCCCCGACCCGGTTGAGCTTGCCCTGGACGAGCCAGGCGGCGGTGTCGGCCATCTGGCGCAGCTGCGGGGCGGAGTGGGACACGACGACGACGGTGCGCCCGTCGCGGCGGAACTCGGCGAACTTCTCGGCGCACTTCTCCTGGAAGGCCGCGTCACCGACGGCGAGGACCTCGTCGACGAGGAGGATCTCCGGGTCGACGTGGATCGCCACGGAGAAGCCGAGGCGCACGTACATGCCCGAGGAGTAGTTCTTCACCGGCTGGTCGATGAACTGCTCGACGCCGGAGAACCCGACGATGTCGTCGAACTTCGAGTCGATCTCCGGCTTGGTCATGCCGAGGATGGAGCCGTTGAGGTAGACGTTGTCCCGCCCGGAGAGCTCGGGGTGGAAGCCGGAGCCGACCTCGAGCAGCGCCGCGACACGCCCGCGGGTGCGGATCGTCCCCGACGTCGGGTAGAGGATCTGCGCCATGCACTTGAGGAGCGTGGACTTGCCCGACCCGTTGTCCCCGACGAGCGCGAACGTGCGCCCCTCGGGGATGTCGAACGTGACGTCGTCCAGCGCCCAGAAGTCCTCGTGGAGCGACCGGCGGCGGCGCATGATCGCGCTCTTGAGGGTCTGGTTGCGCTCGTGGTAGATCCGGAAGCGCTTGGAGACGTTCTCGACTGCGACGGCGACCTGTGTCATAGCGCCTCGGCCAGCCCCTTCTCGTGCCGCTTGAAGACGAGGTACCCCACGAGGAACGTGCCCAGGCCCCAGGCGAGGACGGTGAGGGAGGTCCCGAGCTCGGGCAGCCGGTTGTCGTAGAGGAGGTTGCGGAAGACCTCGGCGAACTTCGCCATCGGGTTGAACATGTAGATGTCGAACATGCTCACCACGCCGAAGAGCGAGGGCAGCTTGTTCAGCTGCTCGGCGACGAACGCCACCGGGTAGAGGATCGGCGTCACGTAGAACCACACCTGGAAGACGATCCCGGTGAGGTACTGCACGTCGCGGAAGTACACGTTGGCGATCGACAGGATGAGCGAGACGCCCGTGGCGAACAGCGAGAGCACCGCCATGAAGACGATGACGAGCGGCGCGAACGGCAGCGCGTTGGCCCCGACGATGAGGAGCGCGACGAGCAGGACGGCCATCTCGATCGACCAGGTGAACATCCACGACAGCGAGTTCGCCGCGAGCAGCGCGACCCGCGGGAAGTGGACCTTCTTGATGAGGTTCTCGTTGCCGACGAGCGCACCCATGCCGCCGTTGACGGTGTTGGTGAAGAACGACCACGGCAGCAGCGCGCACAGCAGCCACAGGGCGAAGATGTTCAGCCCCGAGGGATCCCCGACGTCCGGTGGGACGCGGAGGATGAACGAGAAGACCAGCGTGAAGATGAGCATCTGGGCCAGCGGGTTGGCCAGCGACCACAGCTGGCCGAGGAACGTCCGCTTGTACTTGCCCTTGATCTCACGCCGGGTCAGGTTGAGCACGAGCTCTCGTGAGTCTCGTACGTCCTGCACCACGCCCAACGGCCGCTCTCCTCCTGCTCGGTGGCGGCCGCCTCCGGGCGCGCCGCTCGCCACAGGTTACGGCATGACTCCCGCCCGCGGCCTCCCGCCCGCCGAAGCTGCGACCAGGCTCACGGGGTACACGCGTCGATGCGGTAGAGCCGCGCGGTCCCGCCGCTGTCGAGGAGCGTGAAGCCGGTGGACGTGTCGACGCCGTAGAAGCCCGGCGCGCGGGTCTCCCACGTCGGGTCGGCGGGCTCGTCGGCGTAGAAGTAGTCGATCCCCTCGGCGCGCAGCACCTCGCAGACGGCGGGGTCGGTGTGGATGTCGGCGAAGTGCTCGAGGAGGAAGCGCTGCGTCGCGTCCCAGCTCGAGGGGTTGACGTGCGGGATGAAGGCGACGGCGTCGCCGACCGACTGGGTGAGCACCGCCCCGCTCACCGGGTCACCGACGACGACGGCGTCGTCCGGGACCGGCAGGTCGCGCAGCATCTCCAGCTCCTCGCGCGAGGCGTACGCCAGGCCGGTGAGGCGGTGGTCGGGGTTGAAGGCCCACCACGTCCAGCCGTGGAGCCGCTCGTCGGTGCGGAAGGCGCCGGAGGTGACGAAGGCGAGGGTGAGGACGGCCACGGCCACGAGCCCGCCGGCCACCTGCGCCGGGCGGGCGCCGCGGGCGGCCAGGGCCCGGGCGGCGAGGCTCGCGAGCGCGTGGACGCCGAGCGCACCGAGGAGCGCGCCGAACGTCGGGAGGAGGGCCTCGGCGCGGTCGGGGTTGTTGTACCAGAAGGCCCCGAGCCGGCGGAGAGGGCCACCGAGGGCGGTGGCGAGGAAGAGCACGAGGGTGGTGAGCCACCCGACGGCGAGCCAGCGCGTCACGGGCCGGCGCCAGGCGACGACGGCGCCGAGGAGCACGAGCGCGGCGACGACGGTGTTGGCCCACGGGCTGGTCCAGCCGACCGTCGTCGCGGAGAGGAACGCGGTGCGCAGCGTCGGGCCGAGCGGTCGGGTGGGGTGCACGAAGCCCGCCATCGCCTGCAGCTGGGGCACGGTGTAGACGGCGAGCACGAGGAGCGCGACGAAGCCGGGCACCGCGAGCCGGACCAGGGTGCCCAGGACGCGTCGCCCGCGCCCGGCGAGCTCACGGCCCCACCCGGCGAGGTGGTGCCCCAGGAGCGGCAGCACGCCGACGGCGAGGAGCATGACCCCGCTGGGGTGGGCGAGGACGAGCCCGGCGGCGCCCACCGCCCCGGCCACCACCCCGGCCGCGCTGCGTGAGCGCAGGGCCAGGACGAGCACGGCGAGCACGCCGGGCCACATCGCGATCGCGACCGAGTACCCGAAGATCCCCTGCAGGACGTGGATGTTCGCCGGGAAGGCGAGGAAGGAGGAGGCGACGACCGGTGCCGCGGCGGCGACGAGCGGCGCACCCGGCGCCACCACCCGCGCGAGCACGACGATCCCGCCCAGCCACACGACCACCCCGGTGAGGAGCATGAGCATGTTCGAGGCGACGACGACGTCGGAGACCGCCGCGCCGAGGGCGACCATCGAGGGCCACGCCGCCGGGTAGAAGACCCCGGTGCGCGAGCCGTACATCGGGTCCAGGCCGCCGAGGGAGGAGGCGTTGCCCGTGCGCAGGATCGTGTCTGCGGCGTTGAGGTGGAAGATCGGGTCGTAGATCTGGTGGACGGCGTCGGGCCTGCCCATGCCGAGGACGAACGCGTAGAGCAGGACGCCGGCGGCGAGCGCCGTCGCCCCGGTGACGACGACCGCCCACGTGCGGGAGACAGGCGGCAGCGCGATCGGCCGGGCGCGCAGCAGGCGGCCGAGCACGGCGCACAGGGCCACGGCGAGGGCGAGCAGCACCGTCACGGAGACCGGCCCCCACGCGACGTCGAGCACGTCGAGGGCGACCGCGCCGAGGGCGAGCACGGCGACCGTCGCTGCCGGTGCCCCCGCGAGCGCGAGGAGCCCGCGCAGGCCGAGCAGCCGGGTGCCGAGGTAGCCGGGCAGGTAGAGCAGGGCCGCGAGGGCGGCGGCGGTCGGCACCGCCTCGGTCCACTGCATGACGTCGATTGTCCCCGATCCCGTGCCTGCTCCGCCGCGGCGTCAGCGGGCGGGGCGCGTCTCCAGCCACGCGCGGGCGCGCAGGCCGAGGGAGATCGCCACGCGCAGGGGCAGCTGGTACCACGCCGCGTACCGGCGGTGGAGGTACAGCTCGGCACTGCGGTGGTGGGCCCGGATCATCGGGGCGGGCCGCTCGCGCCAGCTCGCGCCCTGGTCGTGGACCACGCGGGCCGCCGGGACGTAGACGTTCTCCCAGCCGGCCTGCCCGAGCCGGTCACCGAGGTCGGTGTCCTCGAAGAACATGAAGTAGCTCTCGTCGAAGCCGCCGAGCTCGCGCATCGCCTCGCGGCGCAGGAGCAGGCAGGCCCCGGACAGCCACCCGGCGGCGTGCTCGACCTCCTGCTGCTCCTGGCGCCGGTGGTAGCGCCGCGTCCACGGGTTGCCCGGCCACACCCGGACGAACAGCGCGTGGCCGATGCCCTCGGTGAGCGAGGGGATCGCGCGGGCGGAGGGGTAGACGGTGCCGTCGGTGTTGAGGACCTGCGGGCCGAGGGACCCGGCCCGCGGGTGGCGGGCCGCGGCGTCGAGGAGCGCGTCGAGGGAGCCCGGCTCCCACCGGATGTCGGGGTTGGCGACGACCACCCACGGCTCCTCGCCCTCGCGCGCGCCGAGGTTGGCGGCCGCGCCGTAGCCGAGGTTCGTCCCGGGGCGCAGCACCTGCGCGCCGTGGCGGCGGGCGACGTCGTCGACGACGTCGGTCCGCGTGCCGTTGTCGACGACGACGAGCGTGACCTCGCGGGACGTCGCCCCGGCCAGCGACGTCGCGAACGTCTCGAGCTCCTCGCCGGGGTTGAAGGCCACCGTCACGACGCGCACCGCAGGAATGTTCATCGCGGCCAAGGATAGGGGCGTGCCCGCCGGGCGCGGGTGCCGTGTGCTCAGCCGCACACCTCGATGCGGTGGACCGACGCCGTCCCGGCGCTGTCCACCTCGGTGAAGCCGCGGGTGACGTCGACGTCCTGCATGCCGTCGGTGCGGTCGCGCTGCTTGGCGCCGTCGCGCGCGGTGGCGGTGTCCTGGTAGAGGTGGGTCGCCCCGACCTCGCCCAGCGCGGCGCACACGGCCGGGTCGTCGTGGACGTCGGCCAGCCGCTCCTCGAGCACCTCCTGGGCCGGGGACCGGCCGCCGGCGCCGAGCTGGGGGAAGACGACGTCGACCCCGGCGACGGCGGGCAGGAGCGCCGAGCCGTTGAACGGGTCGCCGACGACGACCGCCCCGGGCGGCAGGGACTGACCGAGGCGGCGCATCATCGCCAGCTCGTCCTCGCTCGCCATCGTGCCCCAGGCGACCTGCCCCGGGACGTACGCGCTGGCCACGACCCGCTCCTGGAGCGGCAGCCGCAGCACCGCGGTGCCGAGCACGAGCACGAGCACCCCGACGAGCACGGCACCCCCCACCCCCACCTCCCCCGCGACAGCCGACTTCCGCGCGACAGCCGACTTCCGCGCGACAGCCGAGTTCTGCGGGACCGCGGCGGGGACGCCGCGTGCCCGCTCGACGAGCGCGGTGAGGGCGTAGGCGGCGAGCAGGACCGCCGGGACGACCGCGACCGGTGCGATGCGCCCCGCCTGGGTGTACCAGAAGCCCGACAGCCAGCGCAGCGGGTGGTCCTCCGGGCCGGCCGCGAGCACGGCCAGCCCGGCGGCCAGGGCGAGGGCGACGGTGAGCCAGCGGTGGCGGCGGCGCACGAGGGTGAGCACCGCCCCGGCGAGCGTCGCCACCGTCACCGCGACGTGCTGCCACCCGTCACCGGGGAACCAGTGGACGAGGGCGTTGTCGAGCAGCACCTCCTGGAGGGCGGCCCGGTGGCTGCGCCCGCTGGCGCGCTCGAACCCGGTGACCGAGGACAGCGCGTCGAGGTTGGCGAGGAGCAGCGGCGTCCCGACGACGACGGCGACGAGCGCGAGCAGCACTCCCCCGCCCAGCGCTCGACGGCCCTGCCGCACCTGCGCCAGCGCCCACCCGCCGAGGGCGCCGATGACGAGCGGGCCGGCGAGGACGGCGAGGGAGAACGCCCCGCTCGCGTGGGCGACGACGACGCCGGCCGCGGCGAGGACGGCGGCCAGCCCGGCCCCGACGACGCCCTGTCGCACCCGCGCGGCACGCACCGCGCGCACGACGAGCAGCAGCGCGCCCGGGAGCAGCGCGGTGGACAGGCCGTTGGGGAGCTGGGCGAGGACGGTGAGCTGCACCGCCGGGTAGGCGATGAAGCCGGCCGCCAGGAGCGGGGCGAGCACGGCCGGCAGGACGGCGCGGGTGAGGACCTCACGCGCCAGCCCGGTCAGGCCGAGCACCCACGTGCCCATGCCGAGGACGAGGACCGCCGTGTTCGTCGCCGCCAGGACCGAGTCCCCGGGCGCGAGCGCGACGAGCGAGTGCCAGCCGGTCGGGTAGTAGGGGCTGCCCGAGCCATCACCGTAGAGCGGGGCGAGCCCGCCGAGCGGGGTGATCACCCCGGTCTCACGGGCGCTGACGACGGCGTTGAGGTGGAAGACGGCGTCCCACTGCTGGAGCGGCGAGTCCGCTGCCGGCAGGACGGTGAGGAAGGGCAGGGCGAGCAGGGCGGCGCCCACCGCGAGGCCCGCCCCCACAGCGAGCCGCCCGCGCCGCCCGAGCGGGCCGGGGCCCGGCCCGGCCGGCAGCCGCAGGGCGCGCGCGAGCAGCGCGAGCACCCCGAGCAGGACGAGGAGCCCGGCGAGCACGGCGGGCAGCCGCCACGGCACCCCGAGGGGTGCGTAGGCGACCGCGAGCACGCCGAGCGCACCCAGGGTCACCGGCGGGGCGCCCGCGAGCGCCGACAGGCCGCGGACCCCGAGCAGGCGCAGGGCGAGCCCGCCGGGCAGCAGGACGAGCAGCGCGAGCGCGAACGCGTCCGGCGCCGCGGCCCACCAGCTCATGGCGAGGTGCTCAGTGGCCGGCCCCGATGGCGACGCGGGGGGTGCCCGCCCACGCGGCGGCGTCGGTGACCTGGCGACCGTCGACGAGCAGGCGCACGCCGGGCAGGTCGGCGGGGGTCAGCTCACGGTAGTCCGCGTGGTCGGCCTGGACGACGGCGAGGTCGACCGGCTCGCCGAGCCGGTAGGGCTCCCAGCCGAAGGCGGTGAGCTCCTCGTCGGTGTACATCGGGTCGTGGACGAGCACCTGCGCACCGCGCTCGCGCAGCGCGGCGACCGTGGCGAACACCCCGGAGAACGCCGTCTCCTTGACCCCGCCGCGGTAGGAGGCGCCGAGGACGACCGCCCGCAGCCCGGTGAGGTCGCCGAGCAGCTCGGCGGCGCGGGAGATCGCGTACTCGGGCATCCCGGCGTTGTGCTGGCGCGCCGTGCGCACGATCGAGGCGTCAGGGTCGGTGGACAGGTAGAGGCGCGGGTAGACCGGGATGCAGTGGCCGCCGACGGCGATGCCCGGGCGGTGGATGTGGGAGTAGGGCTGGGAGTTGCAGGCCTCGATGACCGCGTAGACGTCGATGCCGACCTTGTCGGCGAAGACGGCGAACTGGTTGGCCAGCCCGATGTTGACGTCGCGGTAGGTCGTCTCGGCGAGCTTGGCCATCTCGGCGGCCTCGGCGCTGCCCATGTCCCACACGCCGTTGGGGCGGGCGAGGTCGGGGCGCTCGTCGAAGCTGAGGACGGCCTCGTAGAACTCGCGGGCGAGGTCCGCGCCCGCCGTGCTCAGCCCGCCGACGAGCTTGGGGTAGCGCCGCAGGTCGGCGAAGACCCGCCCGGTGAGCACCCGCTCGGGGGAGAAGACGAGGTGGAAGTCCTCGCCCTCACGCAGCCCGGAGATCTCCTCGATCATCGGCTTCCAGCGGCCCCGGGTGGTGCCCACGGGCAGCGTCGTCTCGTAGGACACGAGGGTGCCCGGCGTGAGGTGCTCGGCCAGCGAGCGCGTCGCGGCGTCCATCCACGCGAAGTCCGGCTCCCACGTCTCGTCGTCGACGAAGAGCGGGACGACGACGACGACCGCGTCGGCGCCGGGGACGGCCTGGCCGTAGTCCGTCGTGGCCCGCAGCCGGCCCGCGGGGACGAGCTCGGAGAGCTTCTCCTGGAGGTGCGCCTCGCCGGGGAACGGCTCGCGTCCCTCGTTGACGAGGTCGACGACGGACTGCTGGACGTCCACGCCCACGACCTCGTGCCCCGCGTCGGCGAACTGCACCGCCAACGGCAGACCGATCTTGCCCAGGGCAACCACCGCGATACGCATGAAGCTCCTCATCTCGTGCCCGGCCGGTCCGGACCCGTGCCCACGATATCCGTGGGAGGGGACGTCAGGGCAGGAGCAACCGTCCCACCGGGCCGGGGTTGTGGGCCACCTCCCACCGGAAGCCGTCCGGGTCGGCGAAGTAGCCGCTGTAACCGCCCCACTCGCGCGTCCGGGCCGCGTCGACGCTCGCCCCGGCGGCGTGCGCCGTCGCCAGCACCTCGTCGACCTCGGCGGGTGTGACGACGTTGTGCGCGAGGGTGAGCGGCGGGACCCCGTCACCGCGGGCGAGGGGGCCGACCTCGGCCTCGAAGGCGGCCTCGTCCCACAGCGAGAGCACGACGTGCGCGCCCACCTGCACCATGACGACCTCACCGGGCACGTCGACGACGGCGCTCCAGCCCAGGCCGTCCAGGTAGAAGCGGCGACTCGCCGCGAGGTCGCGCACCGCGAGCGTGACGACGCTGATCCGTGGCTCCACTGCCCCTCCCCAGGTCTCCGGAGGGCACGACGATAGCCGCCCGGCGTCGCCCCGAGGGCGCCGCTAGGCTCACCGTATGTCTCCCAGCCGCACCGCCGCGGCGGCCCCGGCGCTCACCCCCTGGGGCGCGGCGCTCGACCCGGCGGCAGTCCTGCCCGAGCACCCCCGCCCGCAGCTCACCCGCCCGGGGCACCTCAGCCTCAACGGGCACTGGGACTACGCGATCCTCCCGGCGCCCGCAGGGCTGGGCCCGGGAGCGCGCGGGCTGGACCGTCTCTCCCCGCCGCGCTCGTGGGACGGGCAGATCCTCGTGCCCTTCTCCCCCGAGGCGCCGCTGTCCGGCGTCCGGCGCCAGGTGGGTCCCGGGGACCTGCTCTGGTACCGCCGCACGCTGCGGCTGCCTGCCGGGTTCGACCGCGGGCGCCTCCACCTCCATCTCGGCGCCGTCGACCAGCACTGCGCCGTCCTCCTCGACGGCCGCGTCGTCGGCACCCACGAGGGCGGCTACCTGCCCTTCACCCTCGACGTCACCGGCCGGCTCGCCGAGGGCGGGACGCACGAGCTCGCCGTCGTCGTGCGCGACCTGTCCGACACCTCCTACCACTCCCGCGGCAAGCAGACCCTCGAGCCGAGCGGCATCTGGTACACCGCGCAGTCGGGGATCTGGCAGACGGTGTGGCTGGAGTCGGTGCCCGAGCAGCACGTCACCGGGCTGCGGCTCCTCCCGCACCTGGCCGACGGCCGGCTCGAGGTCACCGTGCTCGGCCCGGCCGGGCTCCGGGCGAGCGTCGAGGTCCGCGACGGGGACGCCGTCGTCGGCGGGACGGACGACGCCGCGACGGGCGAGCCGGTGCGCCTGCACCTGCCCGACGCGCGGCCGTGGAGCCCGCAGGACCCGCACCTGTACGACCTCACCGTGACGCTGGGTGAGGACGTCGTCACCTCCTACGCGGGGATGCGCTCGGTGGGTGTGGCAGCGGACCGCTCCGGCGTGCCGCGCCTGCACCTCAACGGCCGGCCCTTCTTCCAGGCGGGCGCGCTCGACCAGGGCTACTGGCCCGACGGGCTCTACACCCCGCCGTCGGACGCGGCCCTCGTGCACGACATCGAGACGATGAGGGACCTCGGCTTCACGATGCTGCGCCAGCACATCAAGATCGCGCCGCTGCGCTGGTACCACCACTGCGACCGGCTCGGCATGCTCGTGTGGCAGGACCTCGTCAACGGCGGCGGGCGCTACCGGCCGGCGGTCGTCACGGCGCCGGTGCTCACCCCGCTGCGGCTGCGCGACGACCGCTACGCGGCGTTCGCCCGCGCCGACGCCGCCGGGCGTGCGGAGTTCCGCCGGGAGGCGCGCGCGACCGTCGAGCTGCTCCGCGACGTGCCGAGCGTCGTCGCCTGGGTGCCGTTCAACGAGGGCTGGGGCCAGTTCGACGCCGCCGACGTCGCCGCGGAGGTCCGCACGCTGGACCCCACCCGCGTCGTCGACCACGCGAGCGGCTGGCACGACCAGGGCGCCGGTGACGTCGACAGCCGGCACGTGTACTTCCGGCCCGTCCACCTGCGCCACCGCGGCGGGGACCGGGCGCTCGTCCTGTCCGAGTTCGGCGGTTACAGCCTGCGCAGCGAGGCCGACGCCCCGGACGTCCCCCGTGAGTTCGGCTACCGCCGCTACCGCGACCCGGAGGCCTTCGCGCTCGCCGTCGAGCGGCTCCACCTCGGCCAGGTGCTCCCCTCCGTCCGCCACGGCCTGGCGGCGTCGGTGTACACCCAGGTGTCGGACGTCGAGGGCGAGACGAACGGGCTGCTGTCCGCCGACCGGCGCACCGTGAAGATCGCGCCCGCGCGGATGCGTGCCCTCAACGACCAGCTCACCCGGGCGGGCACGGAGGGGCCCAGCGTGCCCGAGCGGGAGATCACCGAGCCGGTGGCGCTGTGCCGCCCCGACGGCCGCCTCGATCCTGCCGCCGTCGGCTGGACCCGGCGACAGCTGCACGACACCGACGGGATCGGCCGCGGTGCCTACGCCCGCGGACGCAGCAAGCGGTGGGAGTACTGGAACGTCGTCACCCCGACGCACGTCCTCGCGCTCACCGTCTCCGACATCGACTACGCCGGGGTCCACGAGGTGTGGCTGCTCGACCGCGCCACCGGCGAGGCCGTCGGCGCCAACGCGATCAGCCCGCTCGCGGCCGGGACCACGCTTCCCGGCACCCTCGGGCGCGGCCCGGTGCGGGCCCGGGCCGGGGACCTCGCCATCGCCGTCGACGAGGTCGACGGCGGCACCCGGCTGCGCGCCGTCACCTCGCGCGTCCGCCTCGACGTCCTCGCCGAGCGGCCCGCCGGCCACGAGGCGATGGGCGTCGTCGTGCCCTGGGACGAGCGGCTTTTCCAGTACACGGTCAAGGACGTCGCCCGGCCCGCGCGCGGCCGGCTGTGGGTCGACGGGCGGGTCCACGACGTGCCCGCCGGTGAGTCGTGGGCGGTGCTCGACCACGGGCGCGGGCGCTGGCCCTACGAGATGCGCTGGAACTGGGGCGCCGGCTCGGGCGTGAGCGCCGGGCGGGTCGTCGGGGTCCAGCTCGGCGCCCGGTGGACGCAGGGCACCGGCTCGACGGAGAACGCGCTCGTCGTCGACGGGGTCGTCCACAAGATCAGCGAGGAGCTCCGCTGGGAGTACTCGACCGAGGGCGGCCCGTGGCGGGTGCGCGGGGAGCGTGCGGACCTCACCCTCACCCCGTTCCACGTCAAGGAGTCGCGCACGGCGCTGGGCGTGCTCGCCAGCGACACCCACCAGGCGTTCGGGCACTGGTCGGGGTGGATGAGCGACTCCGCCGGGACGCGGGTGAGCGTGGACGGTGCCACCGGCTGGGCGGAGGACGTCCTCAACCGGTGGTGAGCCGCCTCAGGCCGGCAGCGCCTCCGTGAGCGCCGCGACGACCTGCTCGGCCGCGTGCCCGTCCCCGTAGGGGGCGGCGTCGGTGGCGGGCGGCGTGGGACGCAGCGCGTGGCCGGCGACGTCGGTGAGGTCCCCGTCCAGGACGTTCCAGCCGAGCTCGACCGTCTCGACCCACTCGGTCTCCCGGCGCAGCGTCGTGCACGGCACCCGCAGGAGGAAGGCCTCCTTCTGCAGGCCGCCGGAGTCGGTGACGACACCGGAGGACCGCGCGACGAGCGCGACGAGCGTCGGGTAGGGCTGCGGCTCGAGGACGGTGACCGCCCCGGCCGTGAGGTCGATCCCGGCGGCCGCCGCGCGGTCACGCAGGCGCGGGTGGGCCAGCAGCAGGACGGGCCGGGGCAGGCTCGCCAGCGCCCCGACGATGGCCCCGAGACGCTCGGGGTCGTCGGTGTTCTCCGCGCGGTGGATGGTCGCGACGAGGTAGTCCCCCTCGGGGGCCGCGACGGCGGGGGCGCCCTCGCGCACGACCTCGTCGCGCACCCGGTACAGGACGTCGGTCATGACGTCGCCGACGAGGACCGTCCGGTCGGCCAGTCCCTCGGAGCGCAGGTGCTCCACGGCGACGGCGGTCGGGGCGAGCAGGAGGTCGGCGGCGTGGTCGGTCATCACCCGGTTGTGCTCCTCGGGCATGCGCCGGTTGAAGGAGCGCAGCCCCGCCTCGAGGTGGGCCACGGGCTGGTGGATCTTCACCGCGGCGAGCGCGGCGGCGACGGTGGAGTTCGTGTCGCCGTAGACGAGCACCCAGTCGGGGCGGTGGTCGAGCATCGCCCGCTCGAGGCCGGGGAGCATCGCCCCGGTCTGCTCGGCGTGCGAGCCGGAGCCCACGTGGAGGTTGACGTCCGGGCGGTCGATGCCGAGGTCGGCGAAGAAGACGTCGGACAGGGCGGCGTCGTAGTGCTGGCCGGTGTGGACGATGACGTGCTCGTGACCGGCGGCCGCCAGGGCGTGGGCGACGGGCGAGAGCTTGACGAACTGCGGGCGGGCACCGACGACGCTGAGGATCTTCACGAGCACCGACCCTATCCGGCAGCCGCGCGGCGTCGGACCTCGGTGCGATAGTGGGACGATGGCGGGATGACCGTGCCGACCGAGGAGACCGACGCGTGACGCGCTTGTGGGCCGCTCTCAAGGAGCTCTTGCCGCTTCTCCCCCGAGGTGCCCGGCGCTTCCTCGTGCTCTACGCCGTGGCGACCAGCTCGCTCGCGCTGCTCGACATCGCCGCCCTCGGCCTGCTCGCCCTCACGATGACGCCCCTGGTCCAGGGCCGCCCGCTCAGCCTGCCGCTCGTGGGCGAGGTGCCGCCGGAGTACACCGTGTGGATCATCGTCGTCGTCTGCGTGCTCATCGTCCTCAAGAGCGTCCTGTCGATGGCGCTCCAGTGGATCGCCACCCGCCGCTTCGCGGCCTATGAGCTGCTCATCGGCGACCGCCTCTTCGCCGCCTACATCCAGGCGCCGTGGACCGAGCGGCTGCGCCGCAACTCCGCCGAGCTCGTGCGCCTCGCGGACGTCGGCATCGCCAACACGACGGCCGGGCTCCTCCTGCCCGCCGCGTCGCTGCCCGCCGAGGTCGTGACGTTCGTCGCCGTGCTCGCCGTGCTCGTCGTCGCCGAGCCGGTGACCGCGGCCATCACCCTCGTCTACCTCGGCCTCATCGCCGCCGTCCTCTACTTCGTCATCTCCAAGCGCGCCGTCGTCGCCGGGCGGGTCAACCGCGACTACTCCTTCCGCGTCGCCACGCTCATGACCGAGATGGTCGCCACGCTCAAGGAGATCACCCTGCGCAACAAGGCCGGGGAGGTCGCGCAGGTCGTCCACCGCAACCGCATCCACACGACCCGGGCCCGCGCGAACATCCAGTTCCTCAACGCCGTGCCGAAGTTCGTCATCGAGGCCGCGCTCATCGGCGGCTTCGTCCTCGTCGGGGCGGCCGCCTACCTCCAGGGCGGGTCGGCGAGCGCGCTCAGCGCCGTCGCGCTCTTCGCCGTCGCGGGCTTCCGGATGATCCCCTCGGTCACCCGCTTCCAGGGGATCATCACCACGACGTCCTCGACGATCCCGCACGCCAACGCCGTCATGCGCGACATCCGGCTCGCCGAGAGGTACACCGCGGGGCCCGAGCAGATCGGCACCCGCCCGCTGCGTCACCGCCCCGAGGTGCTGAGCCTGCGCGACGTCGAGTTCACCTACCCGGGCAGCGCGACCCCGGCCGTCACCGGTGTCGACGTCGACGTGCGGATGGGCAGCTCGCTCGCGCTCGTCGGTGCCTCCGGGGCGGGCAAGTCCACCCTCGTCGACATCTTCCTCGGCCTGCTCGTCCCGTCCTCCGGCTCGATCACCATCGACGGGGAGCCGCTCGTCGAGGTGCTCGCCGACTGGCGGTCCAAGGTCGGCTACGTCCCCCAGGACGTCTCGCTCTTCGACGGGACCATCGCCCAGAACGTCGCGCTGTCGTGGGACGGGGACGTCGACGAGGACCGGGTGCGCGAGGCCCTGACCCGCGCCCAGCTCCTCGAGGTCGTCGAGAACCGCGCCGGCGGCCTGCACGCCCGGATCGGCGAGCGCGGCATGGCCCTGTCCGGCGGGCAGCGCCAGCGCCTGGGCATCGCCCGGGCGCTGTACTCCGACCCGCTCGTCCTCGTCATGGACGAGGCGACGAGCGCGCTCGACACCGCCACCGAGGAGGCCGTCGCCCGCGCGATCCGCGACCTCCACGGCGACGTCACGGTCATCAGCGTCGCGCACCGGCTCTCCACGATCCGCCACAGCGACCAGGTGTGCTTCATGCGCGACGCCCGCATCGTGGCCCGCGGGACCTTCGAGGAGGTCGTGGCCAGCGAGCCCGACTTCGCCTACCAGGCGAGCCTGGCGGGTCTCGCGTGAGCGCCCCCGACGTCGACGTCGTCGTCGCGCTCCACGACCCCTCCCGGCCGGTGGGACGCTGCGTCTCCTCCCTCCTCGCCGGCGCCGGCTCCCACGTCCGGGTGACCGTCGCCTGCCACGAGCTCGACCCCGACGACGTCGCCCCGCTCGTCCCGGCCGACCCGCGCGTGCGTCTCCTGCCGGTCCGCGACGGCCTCGGCAGCCCGTCCGGCCCGTACAACGCAGGCATCGACGCCGCCACGGCCCGCTACGTCTCGATCATCGGCTCGGACGACTTCCTCGAGCCCGGCGCGCTGTCCGCCTGGACGCGCGCCGCGGACCGCCTCGGCTCCGACGTCATGCTCGCCCGGGTGCGCATGCAGGACGGCACCGAGGTCCACACGCCGCGGGTGCGCCCGCTGCGCTCGCGCGACCTCGACCTCGTGCGCGACCGGCTCGCCTACCGCACGGCGCCGCTGGGCCTCATGCGCAGGGCGACCCTCGACGCGCTCGAGCTGCGCCTCGTCGAGGGCATGCGCTCGGGCGGCGACGTCGCGTTCACCGCGCGCCTGTGGTCCTCCGGCGTGCGGGTGGACCTCGCGCGCTCGGCGCCCCGCTACGTCGTGGGGACCGACGCGGTCACCCGGGTGACGACGTCGGTACGCCCGATCACCGACGAGCTGCGCGCGTTCGACGACCTCGTCTCCCGCCCGTGGCTGCCCGACCTGACCCCCGCCGCGCGCCGCGCCATCGCCGTCAAGAGCGTGCGCATCCACCTCCTCGGAGCGATCCGCCGCCGCCGGGAGGAGACGGACTGGCACGAGGGCGAGCCGCAGTGGCTGCGTGACCTGCTCACCCGGTGGGTGGACCTGGCACCGGGCGTGCTGCGGCCCTTCAGCCGCGCCGACCGGGCGCTGCTCGCCGCCGCCCTCGACCCCCAGGTCACGGCCGCCTCGCTCGTCGAGGCCGTCGCCGCCCGCGCGGCCGCGGGCCGGTGGGACGCCGTCCTCACGCCATCGCCGGCCGACAACCTCGACCGGGAGTCGACGCTGCGCTACCTCGCGGCGGACCGCTTCTGGCGCTGAGGCTCAGCCGGACCGCGCGACCCGGCGGTAGACCTCCTGGAGCGGCCGGACGTAGGGGTCGGCCGTGTAGTGCCGGCGCACCCACGCCGCCGCCCCGAGGCCGTCACTGACCCCACGAGGGTCGCGCAGCGACTCGAGGACGTGCTCCACCGACTCCTCGACGCCGCCCGCGAGCACCGGGGGCGGCCCGCCCTCCGGGTGGGTGAGCACGTGGCTCGGGACGACGAGCGGCACCCCGAGCGCCATCGCCTCGTGCTCGCTCACGCCCAGGACGGTGTTCGCCTGCCCGACGACGACGTCGGCCTGTGCGAGCAGCTCGAGGTAGCGGGCGTGCGCCGTGCGCGGGAGCAGCTCCACCCCGGCCGCGGCGGCCGCCCCGGCGGCCTCGCCCCAGTCCAGCCCCTGGAGGCGGACGTCGGCGGGGAGCACCTCGCGCAGCCGCGCCGCGAGCTCGAGCATGACCGGGGCCCCCTTGGCCGGCGACCAGCGGGAGGCGAAGACCACCCGGCGGCCGCCCGGCCGCCACTGCGGCAGGCCGGTGACGTCGACGAAGGCCGGCATGTACTGCGCGTCGGGCCGGGCGGCCAGCGCCCGCTCCGCGGTGTCGAGGTTCGTGTAGTAGACCTGCTCGGCGCCGTCGACGGCCCGGGCGATCTCCTCGCGGTAGCGCGGGTCGTCGGCCTGCTCGCGGATGTCGGTGCCGTGGAGGTGGAGCAGGTAGGGCCGCCGGGGCATGAACCGCTCACGGATGAGCCGCACGCTCGTCCCGTAGTGGACGTGGACGACGTCGGCCCGGTGCAGCGCACGGGCGCGGCGTTGGACGTAGGGCAGGTAGCGGACCCGGTCCAGGCCCCCGCCCGGCGTGCGGGCCGGGCGGACCTTGTCCGGGGGCAGGTAGCCCCACCGCAGGTCGGCCCTCCGGGCGGCGCGCACGAGGTTGAGCGCGACGAACGCGCAGTCGTTGAGGTGGAGGACAGCCGGCTCAGCGGTCATGCCCGCCAGCGTATGCGAACGTCGTCGGGGATCGGTGGCAGGATTCCGTCCATGCCGACCCGCCCGACGTTGCTCATCCTGTCCTTCTCCCCGATCCACGCCGACGCCCGGGTGCTGCGCCAGGTCCAGCTCCTGTCGGGCAGCTACGACGTGACGACGTGCGGGTACGGACCGGCGCCCGAGGGCGTCGTCGACCACATCGAGATCCCGGCCGAGCACGTCTACTGGCGCAAGGACCAGCGCCTGCTCCTCCAGCGGCGCTACGCGGCGGTCTACCGGTCGAACGAGGTCGTGCGGTACCTGTGGGACCGCCTGCCGCGCGGCTACTTCGACGTCGTCCTCGCCGACGACATCGACACCGTCCCCCTCGCCCTGTCCCTCGGGGCGCGCGCCGGGGTGCACGTCGACCTCCACGAGTACGCCCCGCGCCAGAACGAGGAGATGTGGCGCTGGCGCCTGCTCGTCGCGCCCTACCTGCGCTGGCTGTGCCGCACCTACCTGCCGCTCGCGAGCTCGGTGACCACCGTGGGCGCGGGGCTCGCGGCGGAGTACGGCCGGGAGTTCGGGGTGGACGCCGCCGTCGTCGTCAACGCGCCCCACTACGCCGACCTCACCCCGGGCGAGGTCGGCGACCCGATCCGACTCGTCCACTCGGGCAACGCGCGCCGAGGCCGCCGCCTGGAGATCATGCTCGACGCCGTCGCCGCCTCGCGCCGGCCGTTCACCCTCGACCTGTACCTCATGCCGAACGACCCGGTCTACCTCGCCGAGCTGCGTGAGCGGGCCGAGACGATGCCCGAGGTCACGGTGCACGACCCGGTCCCGCCGACCGAGCTCGCCCGCACCCTGTCGGCCTACGACGTCGGCGTCTACGTCCTGCCGCCGGTGAGCTTCAACAACCTGTGGGCGCTGCCGAACAAGTTCTTCGACTTCATCCAGGGCCGCCTCGGCCTCATCGTCGGCCCCTCCCCCGAGATGGCCGGCATCGTGCGCCGGCACGGGCTCGGGGAGGTCACCGAGGGGTTCACCGCCGAGGCCCTCACCGCCGTCCTCGACGAGCTCGACCCGGCGCAGGTGCGCCGCTGGAAGCAGGCCTCCCACGAGGTCGCGGCCGAGTACTCCGCCGAGCAGCAGACCCAGGGCTGGGCCGACGCCGTCGCCGCCATCCTGCGCTGAGGGGCCACGCCGCCGGCTGGTAGCGTGACGGCGTGCGAGTCGTGGCCGTGTCGACCTGGTTCCCGACGTCCGTGGCCCCCAGCAGCGGTGCCTTCGTCGTCAAGGACGCCCTCGCGATCGCCTCGCTCGGGCACGACGTGCGAGTCGTCCACCTCGTCCCGCCCCACCAGGACGACGGCACCCGCTCCCTCGTCCACGAGGGGCTGCCGGTGCGCCGCGTCCCGATGGGCACGACGAACCCGCTCGACGTCGTCCGGGCCGCCCGCGCGCTGACGCCGCTGCTCGCCGGGGGCGACCTCGTCCACTCGATGGCGATCTCCTCCCTCCTGCCGCTCTCGCTGCACCGTCCCGCGGCGCCGTGGGTGCACACCGAGCACTGGTCCGGGCTCACCTCCCCGCAGAACCTCCCCGCGACCTGGCGCCGCGCGCTGCCCGTCGTCTCGCGGGTGCTGCGCCGGCCCGACGTCGTCACGGCGGTGTGCGAGTTCCTCGCCCAGCCGATCCGCGCGGTGCGCGGCCCGCGCCCCACGCGCGTCGTGCCGTGCATCGTCGAGACGCCCGAGCCGCTCCCGCCCCGCCCGGCCCGCGCCGACGTCCTGCGCCTCGTCAGCGTCGGCGGGCTCATCGACCGCAAGGACCCGGTGACCGCCGTCGAGACCGTCGCCGAGCTCGAGCGCCGCGGCACCCCCGCCGAGCTCGTCCTCGTCGGGGAGGGTGAGCTGCGCGCGGCCGTCGTGCAGCGCTCCGAGGAGCTCGGGATCGCCCACCGGGTGCGGCTCACCGGCTCCCTGCCCCGCCCCGCCGTCCTCGCCGAGCTCGCCGCCGCGGACCTGTTCCTCGGGCCCACCAAGGGGGACAACTTCTTCGTCTCCGCGGCCGAGGCGATCGTCTCCGGCCGGCCCGTCGTCGTCGGCGCGACCGGCGGCCAGGGCGAGTACATCGACCCGCGCGTGGGGGAGCTCGTCGCCGAGCAGACGCCCGCGGCCTACGCCGACGCCGTCCTGCGCGTCGAGGCCGCGACCCGCGACCTGTCCGCCGAGGAGATCTCCGCGACCATCGGGGACCGCTTCTCGGTGCCTGCCGTGGCCGACGGCTACGAGCGTGCCTACTGCGCGGCCCGGGAGCTGCGCCCGTGAGCGGACCTGTCGACGTCGTCATCGCCGTCCACAGCCCGACCCGTCCCGTCGGGCGGGCGGTCGCCTCCGTCCTCGAGGGCAACCGCGCCGAGACCAGGCTCACCGTCGTGTGCCACAACGTGGCGGCGGACGAGATCGCGGCGGTCATCGACCCGCGCCACCGCGCCGCCGTGCGCCTGCTCGAGCACACCGACCCCCGCCGCAGCGCCTCCGGCCCGTTCAACGCCGGCATGCGTGCGGCGGAGGGCGAGTTCGTCTCGATCATGGGCTCCGACGACGTCCTGCAGCCCGGGGCCGTGCGCTCGTGGCTCGACGTCGCCGGGCGCACCGGCGCCGAGACCGTCATGTGCCGGCTGCGGATCGGCAGCGCGGCGCGGCCGGTGCTCACCCCGCCCGTCCGTCCCTGGCTGCGCGGGCTCGCCGACCCGGTGCGCGACCGGCTCAGCTACCGCAGCGCCCCGCTCGGCCTCGTCTCCCAGCGTGCCCGCGAGCGCCTGGGCCTCGAGCTCGTCGAGGGGATGACCGTCGGCGGTGACGTCGCCTACGTCACCCGCCTGTGGTTCGAGACGCGCGTGGCCGTCGACCGCCGCGGCCCGGCGTACGTCATCGGCGAGGACGCCCGCGACCGGGTGACCCTCACCCCGCGCCCCATCGCCGTCGAGCTCGCCTTCGTCCGCGACCTCCTCGCCCAGCCGTGGTTCGCCGGCTACCACCTCACGGCGCGACGCGCGGTGTGCACCAAGCTCACCCGCATCCACCTCTTCGGCGCGGTCTGGAACCGCCGCGACCCCGCGGTGTGGACGCCCGAGGACCGCCAGGCGCTCGCGCAGACCGCCGAGGACCTCCTCGCCCGCGCCGAGGGCTTCGAGCGCGTGCTCTCCCTCGCCGACCGGACCCTGCTCGACGCCGTCGCCGACCCTTCCTCCGACACGGGCGCGATGATCCGGCTCGCGGAGCAGCGACGTCGCCACGGACGCCCCGCGACGCTCCTCACCCGCAGCCCGGCCGACCTGCTGCGGGTCGAGGCCCCGGTGCGGCTCATGGCTGCCTCGGCCCTCGTGGGACTCCCGTGAGCGGGTCGGCACGGCCCGCCGACGGCGTCCGCGTCACCCTCGCGACCCGCATCTTCGCCCCCGAGCCGGCAGCCGCCTCCTTCCGCCTCGCCGCGCTCACCCGCGGACTCACCGGTCTCGGCGCCCGGGTCCGGGTGCTCACGACGACGGTGCCCGGACGGGCCGAGCCCTCCCCCGGCCCCGGCGTCACCGTCGAGCGGTGGCCCGTGCTGCGCGACCCCGAGGGCTACGTCCGCGGCTACGTCCAGTACCTCAGCTTCGACGTCCCGCTGCTGCTGCGCCTGCTGCGCACGCCGCGTCCCGACGTCCTCGTGTGCGAGCCGCCGCCGACCACCGGCGCGGTGGTGCGGCTGGCCGCCCGGCTGCGCCGCGTCCCCTACGTCTACTACGCGGCCGACGTGTGGGCCGACGCCGCGCAGTCCGCCGGCATGCCGGGCGCCGTCGTGCGCGCCCTGCACACCGTCGAGCGATGGGCGATGGGCGGAGCGGCCTGCGTCATCGCCGTCTCCGAGCCGGTCGCCGCGCGGCTGCACGAGCTCGGCGTCGGGCGGGTGGAGGTCGTGCCCAACGGCGTCGACACCGACGTCTTCTCCCCCGACGGCCCCGCCGTCGACGACGAGGGACGCCCCTACCTGCTGTACGCCGGTACCGCCTCGGAGTGGCAGGGCGCCGACGTCTTCCTCCGGGCGCTGCCCCGGGTCCTCGAGGAGGTCCCCGGCGCCCGCGTCGTCTACCTCGGGCAGGGCAGCGACTGGCAGCACCTGCGCGAGCTCGCCGCCGGGCTGCCGCCCGGGACCGTCGAGTTCCACACCCGCGGCCCCGCGGAGGAGGCGGCCCGCTGGCAGCGGGGTGCCGCGGCCTGCCTGGCGAGCATCGTGCCGGGCCGCGGCTACGACTTCGCCGTCCCGACGAAGATCCACTCCGCGCTCGCCTGCGGCGCCCCGGTCGTCTTCGCCGGGGTGGGTCAGGCGGCCGAGCAGGTGCGCGACGAGCGGCTCGGCTGGGCGGTGGACCACGAGCCCGGCGCCGTCGCCGAGGCGATGGTCGCCGCCCTGCGCGCCGGGCGGTCACCGCAGGAGGACGCGCGGCGCGCCGCCTGGGTCCGCAGCCACCGCTCCGCCACGGCCACAGGCCGGCGGGCC
>NZ_VDFS01000067.1:33595-34211 GCF_006151955.1 Georgenia sp. 311
TGAGGCCCTAGGAGCAGCCGCGCACGAAGCGCTGGGTGTTGTAGACCATGTCCCCGGCCTGGACGCTGCCCGTGGCCACGTGGGTGTTGTTCGGGTTGAGGATCCCGGTGCGGTGGTCGGCCGAGCTCATGTACCAGTTCATCGCGTCGCGCGGGTCCGGCGCGGTCCCCCGCTGCCACGTGCGCACGATGTGCTCCCCGCCGCGGGTGCAGCCCACGGCGGCGGCGTCGGCCGCGATCGTCGCGGTGGCGGCGTGCTGGATGATCCCGTTCTCGGCCATCCACGTCGAGTGGCGCACGGCGGCGGCGCGCAGCTGCGGCACGGCGCGCACGGGCGGGACGTCGCGGGCCGCGCGCTCCGCGTTGATCATCTCGATCATCCGCTCGTCGTACTCGTTCATGCTGCCCACACGCGGCGGCACCGGGTGGCTCACGCCGTTGCGCAGGCCGATCGAGTCGCGCCCGTCGCCGTTCCAGTCGCCCACCATGACCCCGTCACCGCGTGCGCCGTAGGGCATGACGATGTCCGCCGGGCCGCCGGCGATGGTGTTCTTCATGTGGAAGACGTCCCCGCGGCGCACCCCGAGGGTGTCCCCGCCCCGGCCGTCCCAGTCGCC
>NZ_VDFS01000068.1:0-2271 GCF_006151955.1 Georgenia sp. 311
CCGGACGGTTGCGGGCCCTTCCGCATCCGGCGGCGGGGCCGTCCGGACCGGTCCGCAGGGCCCCGGAGGGTAAAACGTCGGTGTGCTCCGGACCCGCGTCCTCTGACGAACCTTTACGATGGCGGCGTGACCAATGTACTTCTCGTCGAGGACGACCCGGCAATTGCGGAGCCGCTGGCCCGCGCGCTCACGCGCGAGGGCTACGAGGTGCGCGCGCACGGCACGGGTCAGGGGGCCATCGACAACTCCGCGGGCATGGACCTCATCGTGCTGGATCTCGGGCTGCCGGACATGGACGGGCTCGACGTCGCACGGTGGATCCGCAGCCAGGGGATGACCACCCCCATCCTCGTGCTCACCGCCCGCGCGGACGAGGTCGACCTCGTCGTCGGCCTCGACGCCGGCGCCGACGACTACGTCACCAAGCCCTTCCGGCTCGCCGAGCTCCTCGCCCGGGTCCGGGCGCTGCTGCGCCGCGCCGGTGGTGAGCTCACCGACGAGGACGAGCTCACCGCCCAGGACGTCCGTGTGGACGTCGCCGCGCACCGCGCCTTCCAGGGCAAGCGCGAGCTGCAGCTCACCGCCAAGGAGTTCGAGCTGCTCCGCGTCCTCGTCCGTGAGGCCGGCTCGGTCGTCTCCCGCGACGCGCTCATGCGCGAGGTCTGGGGCTCGGACCCGAGCGGCTCGACGAAGACGCTCGACATGCACGTCTCGTGGCTGCGCCGCAAGCTCGGCGACGACGCGAACGACCCGCGCTACATCACCACCGTCCGGGGCATGGGGTTCCGCTTCGAGACGACCGGCGAGAGCTGAGGCGGCGTGCGTCGTCGCGCGGTGACGATGACGCTCGTCGCGGTCACCGTCGCCGTCCTGCTGCTCGGGGTCCCGCTCGCCGTCTTCGGCGGGCTGATGATCTGGGAGTCCGAGCGCTCCACCCTGGAGCTGCGCACCTCCTACGTCGGGCGCGCCGTCGAGCGGCGGATCGCCAACGGTGAGGAGCTCGACGACGCGATGCTCGCGCCGTTCGTCGGCGGGGAGAACAACCTCAGGGCCCGCATCGTCGTCCAGGACGACGTCGGGCGGATCTTCACGGCCGGGGACCCGGTCGAGGGGCGGGTGCTCCGCGCGGTCCAGGTGACGCCGAGCGGTGCCACGGTCCGCATGGAGGTGAGCGCCGTGGCCGTCCAGTGGATGGTCGTGCGCGTCGTCGCGCTCGTCGTCGTCGCGGCGGTGCTCGCGCTCGGCGTCAGTGTGCTCGTCGCGCGCCGCCAGGCCCGCAAGCTCGCCGCCCCGCTCATCTACCTCGCCGCCAGCGCCGAGCAGATCGGCTCGGGCCAGGTGCGCCCGCACCTGCGCAAGTCCGGCATCGAGGAGATCGACCTCGTCGCCGCCGAGCTCACCCGCACCGCCGACCGGCTCGCCGGGCGGCTCGCCGCCGAACGACAGTTCGCCGCCGACGCCTCCCACCAGCTGCGCACCCCGCTCACCGCGCTGTCGATGCGTCTGGAGGAGATCCAGGCGATCGCCACGGACGAGGACGTCGCCGAGGAGGCGCGGGTGAGCCTCGAGCTCGTCGAGCGACTCACCGGCGTCGTCGAGGACCTCCTGCGCAACTCGCGCCAGGCTGGCGGCGGGACCACCGAGGCGCTGCGCCTCGCCGACCTCTTCGCCCAGCAGGCCGAGGAGTGGGGCCCCACGTTCGCCTCGGCCGGCCGCGAGCTCGTCCTGCCCGAGCACTCCGAGATCGCGGTCCTCGCCACGCCCGGCGCGCTGGCCCAGGTGCTGTCCACGCTCCTGGAGAACTCGCTCAAGTACGGCGCCGGCACGACGACGGTGCGTGCGCGGGCCTCGGCGTCCGAGCACGGCGTGGTCATCGAGGTGACCGACGAGGGGCCCGGCGTCTCCGACGACCTCGCCCCCGACATCTTCGAGCGCAACGTGACGTCCGGAAAGGGGACGGGACGCGGTCTCGCGCTGGCCCGCGACCTCGTCGCCGCCGACGGCGGGCGCCTGGAGCTCGCCCAGCGCCAGCCCCCGGTGTTCGCGATCTTCCTGTCCGCGGTGCCCAAGACGTTCGACCCCGCCGTCGTCCTCCCGCAGGGCTCCCTCGTCAGCATGGGCCGCCGCCGCCGCCGCTGGTAACCCGTCCCCCCTCCCCGCGCGCGAGAGCCGACTTGCGCGCGACAGCCGAGTTGCGCGCGAGAGCCGAGTTGCGCGCGAGAGCCGAGTTGCGCGCGAGAGCCGAGTTGCGCGCGAGAGCCGAGTTGCGCG
>NZ_VDFS01000068.1:2600-6416 GCF_006151955.1 Georgenia sp. 311
GTTGCGCGCGAGAGCCGAGTTGCGCGCGACAGCCGACTTCTACGGGGCGACCGGCTTCCCGGTGAACACGAGGTAGCGGTAGCAGAAGTAGCGGAACGCCGTCCCGAGCACGAGGCCCACCCCGTTCGCCGCGATGTTGTCCGCCAGCGGCGAGGTGAAGCCCAGGACGTAGTGCGAGATCCCGAGGGCGCCGACCGCGATGAGCATCCCGCCGGCGTTGACGAGGAGGAACCACACGAGCTCGCGCCCCCGCTGCTCCCGCCGCGACCCGGCGAACGCCCAGTACCGGTTGCCCAGCCAGGCGACGAGCGTCGCGACGACGACGGAGACCACCTTCGCGGTGAGCGGCTTGTGCCCGAGGATCTCCCCCGGCCCGAAGCGCAGGAGGTTCATCAGGCCGACGTCGACGACGAACGCGACACCCCCGACGGCGCCGAACCTCGCCAGCTCGGCCGCCTGCTCGCGCCACCGCCGCCAGCGCCCACCGGCCGCGGGGACCGCCTCGCCGGCCGCCTGATCCTCCTGGGTCGCTGGGCCCGTGGCATGGGACGAGGTCACCTCCCCAGCGTACCGGGCAGTAGGCTCGCGGACCGTGGGAGCAGTGGTGGCGGTCGTGGGAGGCGGGCAGCTCGCCCGCATGATGCAGCAGGCGGCGATCGGGCTCGACGTCCGCCTGCGGGTGCTCGTCGAGGCGCCCGACGGCGCGACCGGCCAGGTGGTGCCGGACGCCCCGGTCGGCAGGGCCGACGACCCGGACGCGGTCCGCGGCATCCTGCCCGGTGCCGAGGTCCTCACCTTCGAGCACGAGCACGTGCCCGGCACCCTCCTCGACGAGCTCGAGGCCGAGGGCGTCGCGGTCCGCCCCGGCGCCCGCGCCCTGCGGCACGCGCAGGACAAGATCGTCATGCGCACCGCGCTGGGCGGGCTCGGCGTGCCGTGCCCCCGCTGGGCACCCGTGCGCACCAGGGACGAGCTCGCCGCCTTCGGGGACGCGACCGGCTGGCCCGTCGTCGTCAAGACCGCCCGTGGCGGCTACGACGGCAAGGGGGTGCGCGTCGTCGCCTCCGCCGACGACGCCGGGGACTGGCTCGACGCGCTCACCGGTGAGGACGCGCTGCTCGCCGAGGAGCACGTCCCGTTCACCCGGGAGCTCGCCGTCCTCGTCGCCCGCCGCCCGAGCGGTGAGGTCCGCGCGTGGCCGGTCGCCCAGACCATCCAGCGCGACGGCGTCTGCGCCGAGGTCCTCGCCCCCGCGCCCGACCTGCCCGCCGAGCTCGCCGCCCACGCCGTCGACGTCGCGACCCGCATCGCCGAAGGGCTCGACGTCACCGGGGTGCTCGCCGTCGAGATGTTCGAGTTCCCGGGCGACGACGGTGCGCCGCGCATCGCCGTCAACGAGCTCGCGATGCGGCCGCACAACTCCGGCCACTGGACCATCGACGGCGCGGTGACGAGCCAGTTCGAGCAGCACCTGCGGGCCGTGCTCGACCTGCCGCTCGGGCCCGCCGACGCGCGCGCCGCGGTGAGCGTCATGGTCAACCTCCTCGGCAGCGAGCTGCCCGACCCGGCGCGCGCCCTCGACGCCGTGTTCGCCCACTGCCCTCGCGCGCGGGTCGAGCTGTACGGCAAGGAGGTCCGCCCCGGACGCAAGCTCGGGCACGTGACGGTCTACGGTGATGACCTCGAGGACGTGCGGCGCGAGGCTCGGGCCGCCGTCGCGCTGCTCGGTGGCCGGCCCGGTGAGCAGGCGCAGGACCCGGTAGGCGCGTGAACGCACCAACGAGGAGAGGACCGCGGATGGACGTCGGGATCGTCATGGGGTCGGACTCCGACTGGCCCGTCATGGAGCAGGCCGCCGACGCGCTGGAGGAGCTCGGCGTCGGCTACGAGGTCGGGGTCGTCTCCGCGCACCGGATGCCGGAGCAGATGCTCGCCTACGGCCGCGAGGCTGCCGGGCGCGGGCTGCGGGTGATCATCGCCGGCGCGGGGGGAGCAGCGCACCTGCCCGGGATGCTCGCCGCCGTGACGCCGCTGCCCGTCGTCGGCGTGCCCGTCCCGCTGCGGCACCTCGACGGGATGGACTCGCTGCTCTCGATCGTCCAGATGCCCGCCGGCGTCCCGGTCGCGACCGTCTCCGTCGGCGGGGCGCGCAACGCGGGGCTGCTCGCCGCGCGCATCCTCGCGGCCGGCACGAGCGAGGCGGACCTCGAGCTGCGCCGGCGCATGGTCGACTTCCAGGAGAACCTGCGCCGCGTCGCCGAGGAGAAGGGTGCGCGGCTCGCCGCGGCGCGCAGGCACACCACGGGCTTCTCGGCGTAGCCGAGCGGGGGCAACGCCCCGCTGCTGCGCGTCGGTAGCCTGACGCCATGAGCATCATGGTCACCGGCGGGGCCGGGTACATCGGGGCGCACGTCGTCCGGCTGCTGCAGGAGCGTGGCGAGGACGTCGTCGTCGTCGACGACCTGTCGACCGGCCGGGAGGACAGGGTCGGTGACGCGACGCTCGTCGAGCTCGACGTCGCCGGTGGTGATGCCCAGCAGCTCCTCGAGCAGGTGATGCGCGAGCGTGAGGTGACCGGCGTCGTCCACTTCGCCGCCCGCAAGCAGGTGGGGGAGTCGGTGGCCCGGCCCGCCTGGTACTTCCAGCAGAACGTCACCGGGCTGGCGAACGTCGTCGCGGCGATGGAGGCCGTGGGGGCGGACCGGCTGATCTTCTCCTCCTCGGCGGCCGTCTACGGGATGCCCGACGTCGAGATCGTCACCGAGGACACCGACCCGCGCCCGATCAACCCCTACGGCGAGACCAAGCTCGTGGGGGAGTGGCTCATCGCCGACGCCGGGCGCGCCTGGGGGCTGCGGGCGGCGTCGCTGCGCTACTTCAACGTCGCCGGCGCCGGGTGGCCCGACCTCGGTGACCCGGCCGTGCTCAACCTCGTGCCGATGGTGCTCGACCGGCTCGCCAAGGGGGAGCGGCCGAAGGTCTTCGGCGAGGACTACCCGACGACGGACGGCACGTGCATCCGCGACTACATCCACGTCCTCGACCTGGCCCACGCCCACCTGGCCGCGCTCGACCACCTCGCGGGCGGCGACGGCGGGAACCTGGTCCTCAACGTCGGCACGGGGCAGGGGGCGTCGGTCAAGGAGGTCATCACCGAGATCGGACGGGTGTCCGGGCTGGACGTGACTCCCGACGTCGAGGAGCGGCGCGCGGGTGACCCGCCGCGGCTCGTCGCCTCCGCCGACCGGATCGCCGAGGTGCTCGGCTGGCAGACGCGCAACGGGCTGCCCGAGATCATCGAGAGCGCCTGGGAGGCCTGGCAGGCCGGCCCCCGCCGCATCGGCTGACCCTCGGCCCCTTCCCTGCCCCCTCGCGAGAGCCGACTTCCTCGCGAGAGCGGAGTTTCGCGCGACAGCGGACTTCCTCGCGACAGCGGAGTTTCGACCGACAGCGGAGTTTCGACCGACAGCGGAGTTTCGCGCGACAGCGGAGTTCCGACCGACGTCGAAGTCTCGCGCGAGAGCGGAGTTTCGCGCGACAGCGGAGTTCCGACCGACGTCGAAGTCTCGCGCGAGAGAGGCCATCCCCTGCGACAGGCCGGGGAGCAGACCCTCGGGGGAGCTGCGCGGTCGCGCGACGGGGAGCAGGCGGCGGCACTGTGCGGAAGCCCGTTGTCGTACGGAAGTCGGCTGTCCCGCACAAGTCGGCTGTCAGCGCACAAAGTCGGCTGTCAGCGCACAAAGTCGGCTGTCGCGCACAAGTCGGCTGTCGGCGGGAGGGGGAGGGGTGTGCTGGCCGGGTGCACGCACCCGGCCA
>NZ_VDFS01000007.1:0-14850 GCF_006151955.1 Georgenia sp. 311
CACGCGTGCGGCCGCCACGACCCCGGCGTCCTCGGTGTTGCCGAGGAGGACGAGGCGTTTTGCGGCCGGCTTGCCGGGCCGCGGGGACGCCGCGCGGCGCGGGCCGCGGTAGGCGGTCAGCCAGAAGCCCTCGAGCAGCGCCGCGAGCGCGGCGGAGCCGGCCAGCGCGCCGACGGCCGTGACGACGGTGCCGAGGCCCGCCGTCGTGCGGCACAGGACCGAGCCGACCGTGCGCATCGCGTCGGGGCCGGCGTCACCGACGCCGACGACGACGAGCCGGGAGGGCAGGCCCTCCCACCCGAAGCTGCGACCGGGCAGTGGCCTGGGCAGGTCGAGCACGGCCGACTCACCGGCCGCGCCGGTGAGGTCGTGCCGGGCGACGAGGTCGGCGAGGTCGATGCCGTACCGGGCCGCGGCGTCCGCGGTGCCGGGACGGGGGTCGACGCCCTCCTCCCCGGACACCGGCGGGGCGACCGCGACGACGAGGGCGTCAGCGGTCGTGAGCCACCGGTCGGCGGCCTCCGGCGAGTCGTCGGCGGCCAGGACCTCGGGCAGCTCGGTGAGGCCGAGCTCGCTCAGCGCGGTCATCTGATGGTCAGGAGGCGACGGCGCTGAGGGCCTCGCTGAGCTCGCCGGCCTCGGCGGGCGTCAGCTCGACGACGAGACGGCCGCCACCCTCGAGGGGAACGCGCATGACGATGCCGCGTCCCTCCTTCGTGACCTCCATCGGCCCGTCCCCGGTCCTCGGCTTCATCGCGGCCATCTGGCTCCCCATTCTGTCTCGTGTCGTGCCGCAGGTTGTACAGCACACCAGGATCCAGTCTAGTCCACCCCTCCCCCGCGCGGGGTGAGAGAGGTGGCTGCGGAAGAATGCCCGCGCTCAGCCGCGCCGCGTCTCCTCCGCCGCCCGGGCGACCGCCTGCGCCTCGTCGTCGAGCAGCTCGAGGCGGTGCTGGATGCGGTCGACCGCCTCCTCCGCGGTGTCGACGAGCTGGATGAGCTCGACGTCCTCGGCGGAGATCGTGCCGGCCTCGACCATCGTCGTGCGGGTCCACTCGAGCAGCCCGCCCCAGTAGTCGGACCCGACGAGGACGATGGGGAAGGAGCGCACCTTGCCGGTCTGGACGAGGGTGAGGGCCTCCCACAGCTCGTCCATCGTCCCGAAGCCGCCGGGCAGCGCGATGAACCCGAGGGAGTACTTGACGAACATCGTCTTGCGGGCGAAGAAGTAGCGGAAGTTGACGCCGAGGTCGACCCACTCGTTCATGCCCTGCTCGAAGGGCAGCTCGATGCCCAGCCCCACGGACACCCCGCCGGCCTCGCACGCACCCTTGTTCGCCGCCTCCATGACGCCGGGCCCGCCGCCGGTGATGACGGCGTAGCCCGACTCGACGAGCCGGCGGCCGATCTCCTCGGCGAGCACGTACTGCGGGGCACCATCCGGGATGCGCGCCGAGCCGAACACGCTGATCGCCGGGCCGAGCTCGGCCAGCGCGCCGAAGCCCTCGACGAACTCGCTCTGGATCCGCATCACCCGCCACGGGTCGGAGTGCACCCAGTCCGAGTCACCGTCCGCGGCGAGCAGGCGCTCGTCGGAGGTCTCCTCGGGGATCTGCTGGCCGCGCAGGGTGACCGGGCCCTTGCGGTAGACCTCGGAGTCGCGGCCGTCGGCCGGCCGGGTCCGCAGCGAGGCGGGACGGTCGTTCTTGCTGTAGGACCTCATGACGCTCCTTCGGTCAGCCACGCCTCCAGCGCGGTGGCGCAGTCGCGGATCTGGACGGTCGGGCAGTGCTCGTCGTCGGCGTGGGCGAGGGAGGGGTCGCCCGGGCCGAAGTTCACGGCGGGCACCCCGAGGGCGGCGAACCGGGCGACGTCGGTCCACCCGTACTTCGGCGCGGGGCCGCCCCCGGTGACCCGGGCGACGGCGTCGACGAACTCCGCCACTCCCGGGGCGTCGAGCCCGGGACGCGCGCCCGCCGCGGCGTCGACGACGGTGACGTCGTAGCCCGCGAACACCTCCCGGACGTGCGCCTCGGCCTCCGCGAGGGACCGGGAGGGGGCGAAGCGGTAGTTGACGAGGAGCTCGCAGGCGTCGGGCACGACGTTGCCCGCGATGCCCCCGGAGATCCCCACGGCCGACAGGCCCTCGCGGTAGACGAGGCCGTCGACCTCGACCGAGCGCGGCTCGTAGGCGGACAGCCGGGTGAGCGCCGGGGCCATGAGGTGGATGGCGTTGACCCCGCGCCAGGCCCGGGCCGAGTGGGCGGCCCGCCCGGTGGTGCGCACCGCGAAGCGCAGCGTCCCGTTGCACCCGCCCTCGATGCCGCCGTTGCTCGGCTCACCGAGGACGGCGAAGTCGGCGGCGAGCCAGTCGGGGTGGTTGCGGGCGAGGCGACCCAGCCCGTTGCGCTCCGCCTCGACCTCCTCGTTGTCGTAGAACACCCACGTGACGTCCCACGCCGGGGCGGGGAGCCGGGCGGCGAGGTGGAGGGCGACGGCGACCCCGCCGAGCATGTCGACGCTGCCCCGGCCCCACAGCACCTCCTGGCCCTCGACCTCGCGCAGCTCGCTCGGCAGGTTCCCGGCGACGGGCACCGTGTCGATGTGGCCGGCGACGACCGCCCGCCGCGGCCGCCCGAGAACCGTCCGGGCGAGGACGGCGTCCCCGTCGCGGAGCACCTCGAGGTGCGGCAGGGGCGCGAGCGCCGCCTCGATCGCGTCGGCGAGCGGCCCCTCCTCCCCGGAGACGGAGGGGATGTCGCACAGCGCGCGGGTGAGCTCGACGACGTCGGCGGTGCGCAGGTCGGGCAGCAAGGGGTGGGGCACGGTCAGTTCCCGGTCTGGTGGAGGGTGCGGGCGGCCTCGGCGATCGAGCCGGTGAGCGAGGGGTAGATCGTGAAGACGTTGGCGAGCTGGTCGACGGTGATCCGCTGGGTCACCGCGATCGCGAGCGGGAAGATGAGCTCGCTCGCCCGCGGGGCGACGACCACCCCGCCGATGACGGCGCCGGAGTGCCGGTCGGCCATGACCTTGACGAAGCCCTCCCGGATGCCGAGCATCTTCGCGCGCGGGTTGCGCGCGAGCGGCAGCTGGGTGACGACGGCGTCGACCTTCCCCTCCTGCACGTCCCTCTCGGTGACGCCGATGGTGGCGATCTCCGGGGCGGTGAAGATGTTGGCGGTGACGGCGTCGAGGTCGAGCGGGGCGACCGCGTCACCCAGGGCGTGCCACATGGCGATGCGGCCCTGCATGGCGGCGACGGACGCGAGCGGCAGGACGCCGGTGCAGTCCCCGGCGGCGTAGACGCGCACCGCCGTCGTGCGCGAGACACGGTCCACGCGCACGTGGCCCTGCTCGGTGAGCGCGACGCCGACGTCCTCCAGGCCCAGCCCCTCGGTGTTCGGGACGCCGCCGACGGCGAGCAGGCAGTGGGAGGCGGCGATGACGCGGCCGTCGGTGAGCTCGACCTCGACGCCGTCGCCCACCCGGCGCACGGCCGCGGCCCGCGAGCGGGACAGGACGTTCATGCCGCGACGGCGGAACACCGTCTCGATGAGCTCGGCGGCGTCCTCGTCCTCCCCCGGCAGCACGCGGTCACGGCTGGAGACGAGGGTGACCGGCACACCCAGCCCGTTGTAGGCGCCGGCGAACTCGGCACCGGTGACGCCCGAGCCGACGACGACGAGGTGCTCGGGCAGCTCGGTGAGGTTGTACATCTGTGCCCACGTGAGGATCCGCTCGCCGTCGGGCAGGGCGTCGGGCAGCACCCGCGGGTGGGCGCCGGTGGCGACGAGGACGATCTCGGCGACGAGGTCCTCCTCGCCGTCCTCGGTCCTCGCGCGGACGATGCGAGTGCCGTCGGCGCGCAGGTCCCCGACGAGACGACCGACGCCGTCGACGACGCGGACGCCCTCCCGCTCGAGCCGCGCGCGGATGTCCTGGGACTGGCGGGCGGCGAGCGTGAGGACGCGACGGTTGACCGCCGCCATGTCCACGGAGGCGCCCTCGGCGCCGCCGCGGATGCCGAGCTCGGCGGACTGGTCGGTCGCCGTCATCCACTCCGCGGTGGCGATGAGGGTCTTGGAGGGGACGACGTCGGTGAGGACCGCGGCCCCGCCCATCCCCTGCCGCTCGACGACGCTGACCCGGGCGCCGAGCTGCGCCGCGACGAGGGCGGCCTCGTAGCCGCCCGGCCCGCCGCCGATGATCACCACCCGACTGCCGGCACGCACCGGCGAGCTGCCGGCGGTCTCCTGGGTGCGCCTCCCCTCGGCGGGTGCGGGGGGCTCCGGGCGGTCCCCGGCGGGCTGGTGCTCGTCGGCTGAGGTCATCACCCTGGCATTGTGCCGCCTTTGTCCCCCGCGATGCCCCTCCACCCGGGCGGGCGGTACCGTCGGGGCATGGACACCCCTGTTGACTCCTCGGATCCGCGCGCTCCGTTCGAGCTCGCCCACAAGGCGGCCGAGCGGCTCGCGGAGCTCACCGGCATCGCACAGCACGACGTCGCGCTCGTCCTCGGCTCGGGATGGGGAGGCGCCGCCGACCTCCTCGGTGAGACCGTCGCCGACATCCCCGCCGAGCAGGTCCCCGGCTTCCGGGCACCGGCCGTCGCCGGGCACGGCGGCTCCATCCGCTCGATCCGCATCGAGGACGGCCGGCACGCGCTGGTCCTCGGCTCCCGCACCCACTACTACGAGTCGCGCGACGTGCGCGCCGTCGCCCACGGTGTGCGCACCGCGGCGGCCGCGGGCGTGCGCCAGCTCGTCCTGACGAACGGCTGCGGCGGGCTCGACCCGGCCCTGCTGCCCGGCACCCCGGTCCTCATCGCCGACCACCTCAACCTCACGGCGGCCTCGCCGATCGAGGGCGCGACGTTCGTCGACCTCACCGACCTGTACTCCTCCCGGCTGCGCGACATCGCCCGCGAGGTCGACCCGACGCTGACCGAGGGCGTGTACGTCCAGTTCCCCGGCCCGCACTACGAGACCCCCGCCGAGGTGCGCATGGCCGCCATGCTCGGCGGCACGCTCGTCGGCATGTCGACCGCGCTCGAGGCGATCGCCGCCCGCCACGTCGGCCTGGAGATCCTCGGTCTGTCGCTCGTGACGAACCTGGCGGCCGGCATCAGCGCCGACCCGCTGTCGCACGAGGAGGTCCTCGAGGCCGGCCGCGCGGCCGGGCCACGGATCTCCCAGCTGCTGGCGCAGATCGTCCGTCGTATCTGAGAAAGGGAGCACACACATGGATGTCGAGGTCATCCGGCGTTGGATCGCCGAGGACCCGGACCCGTTCACCGCGAACGAGGTCGGCACGCTGCTCGAGGAGGCCACCGGTGACGGGCCCGAGGCGCAGGAGGCCCGGGCCGAGCTCGAGGACCGCTTCTCCGGGCCGCTCGTCTTCGGCACGGCAGGGCTGCGCGGCGCGGTCGCCGGCGGCCCGAACCGGATGAACCGGGCCGTCATCATCCGCACCACCGCCGGGCTCACCGCCTGGCTCACCGAGCAGCTCGACGGCGCGGCCCCGCGCGTCGTCATCGGCTACGACGCCCGGCACGGCTCCGAGCGCTTCGCGCAGGACGCCGCCGCCGTCGTCACCGGCGCGGGCGGCGAGGCGATGCTCATGCCCGGTCCCGGCCCCACCCCGGTGCTCGCCTACGCCGTGCGCGCGCTCGGCGCCGACGCCGGAGTCATGGTCACCGCCTCCCACAACCCGAAGGAGGACAACGGCTACAAGGTCTACCTCGGTGGGCGGGTCGTCACCGACTCCGGGCAGGGCGCCCAGCTCGTCACCCCCGCGGACGCGCAGATCGCCGCCCGCATCGACGCCGTCGGCGCGGTGCCGGACGTGCCGCTGCCGCCCGACGGGTGGCAGGTGCTTGACCCCTCGATCGTCGAGGACTACATCGCCCGCGCCTCCTCGCTCGTGCCCACCGGGTACGCGCGCAGCCTGCGCATCGTCTACACCCCGATGCACGGGGTGGGGGCGGCGGTGGCGTCCGAGACGCTCCGGCGGGCCGGGTTCACCGACCTCCACGTCGTCGCCGAGCAGGCCGAGCCCGACCCGGACTTCCCGACGGTCGCGTTCCCCAACCCCGAGGAGCCCGGCGCGCTCGACCTCGCCTTCCGCCTCGCGCAGAAGGTCGACGCCGACCTCATCATCGCCAACGACCCCGACGCCGACCGCTGCTCGGTCGCGGTGCCGGACCAGTCCGCGCTCGGCGGCTGGCGCCAGCTCACCGGCGACGAGGTCGGGGCGCTGCTCGGCAAGCAGTCCGCGATCAGCGCGGCGGTCGAGGGGCGCGGCGTGCTCGCCAGCTCCCTGGTCTCCTCGCGGCTGCTCGCGCGGATCGCCGAGTCCCACGGGCTGGAGCACCGCACGACCCTCACCGGGTTCAAGTGGATCAGCCGGGTGCCGGGCCTCGTGTTCGGCTACGAGGAGGCGCTGGGCTACTGCGTGGACCCCGAGGCCGTGCGCGACAAGGACGGCATCAGCGCCGCCGTGCGGGTGGCGTTCCTCGCCAGCCAGCTCGTCGACAAGGGCCGGACCCTCACCGACGCGCTGGACGACCTCGCCCTGCAGTACGGGCTGCACGCCACCGCCCCGCTCACCCTGCGGGTGGCCGACCTCAGCCTCATCCCGCAGGCCATGGAGCGGCTGCGGAGCCAGGGCCCGGCGACGCTCGCGGGCTCGCCCGTCGTGCGCACCACCGACCTCAGCGTCGGCGCGGACGGCCTGCCCCCGACCGAGGGCCTGGTCTACCTCACCGAGCGCGGGGACCGGGCGATCGTCCGGCCGAGCGGCACCGAGCCCAAGCTCAAGTGCTACCTCGAGGTCATCGTGCCGGTGCACGAGCGCGACGAGCTGCCCGACACCCGTCGGGCCGCCGCGGAGCGCCTGGAGACGATGAAGGCCGAGCTCGGCACCCTCATCGGCCTCTGACACCCAGCCCCTCCCACCGAGAGCTGGATCGTGCACCGCGCACGATCCAGCTCTCGGCGCATGTGGTGGTGCATGAGGGGTAGGCAGCACGGGCGGGAGCGCACGCTCAGCCGCGCACACGTCGGCCCACGCATCCCGCCGAGAGCTGGATCGTGCACGCCGTGCGGTCCTTCCCCCGAGACGCACGCACCCAGACGCACGAGAGCCGGATCATGCATGGTGCATGATCCGGCTCTCGGCGTCTGGCGGCCGGTCAGCCGATGAGGTGCTCCATCGCGAGCTGGTTGAGGCGCACGAAGCGGTACTCGCGACGCGCGGCGGCCTCGACGTCGAAGTCCTCGAAGGTGCTGCGGTCGGCGAGCAGGTCGGTGAGGGTCTCGCCCTCACCGAGGGTGGGCTGGGACAGCTCGAGCACGCCGGACTCGGCGAACGCCTCCTGCACGCGCGGGTCGGCGCGGTAGGCCGCGGCCTTCTCGGCGAGCATGAGGTACATCGCCATGTTCGCCTCGGCGGAGTCCCACACGCCCTGCATGTACTCGGTGCGCGAGGGCTTGTAGTCGAAGTGGCGCGGGCCCTCGTAGCGGGGGCCGCCGCCCGGGAAGCCGTTCTCGATCAGGTCGACGGTGAAGAACGCCGACAGCAGGTCGCCGTGACCGAAGACGAGGTCCTGGTCGTACTTGATGGACCGCTGGCCGTTGAGGTCGATGTGGAAGAGCTTGCCGGACCACAGCGCCTGCGCGAGGGCGTGGGTGTAGTTCAGGCCCGCCATCTGCTCGTGGCCGGTCTCCGGGTTGAGGCCGACGATGTCGCCGTTCTCGAGCTCGGCGATGAAGCCGAGCGCGTGGCCGACGGTCGGCAGGAGGATGTCGCCGCGGGGCTCGTTCGGCTTGGGCTCGAGCGCGATGCGCAGGTCGTAGCCCTTCTCCTTGATGTAGCCGGCGACGGTGTCGATGCCCTCGCGGTAGCGGTCGAGCGCGGCCTTGACGTCCTTGACGCCGTCGTACTCGCTGCCCTCACGCCCGCCCCACATGACGAAGGTCGAGGCGCCCAGCTCGGCGGCGAGGTCGACGTTGCGCAGCACCTTGCGCAGGCCGTAACGACGCACGGAGCGGTCGTTGGCGGTGAACGCGCCGTCCTTGAAGACGGGGTGGCTGAAGGTGTTGGTCGTCACCATCTCGATGACGAGGCCGGCGTCGTCGGTGGCCTGCTTGAAGCGGGTGAGGATCCGCTCGCGCTCGGCGTCGTCGGAGCCGAAGGGCACGACGTCGTCGTCGTGGAAGGTCACGCCCCACGCGCCGAGCTCGGCGAGCTTCGTCGCGTACTCCCACGGGTCGAGCGCCGGCCGGCTCGCCGATCCGAACGCGTCGTGGGCAGTCCAGCCGACGGTCCAGATACCGAAGGAGAAGCGGTCGTCAGGGGTGGGCTTTCGCACCATGGTTGACTCCTCGTCGAGATTTGTTGTGTAGTGAAATTAACTAGGTTCGGAGGGCCGTGTCAAGCCACCTGCAGCCAGGCGCTCGGACCGGCGACGACGTCCCCGAGCACCGCGTAGGCGGCCCCGGTCAGTGACGGCATCCCGCCCTCGCCCGCTCGCAGCGTCACGTCCAGCCACGGCGCGGCGAGCACCCGGCTGCGCAGCTCCTCCTCCATGGCCGGCCGCAGGGCCGGCAGGAGCGGGACGAACTGGCCCCCGAGGACGACGTCGGCGACGTCGAGCAGGTTGACGACGTTGGAGATCGCCACTCCGAGCGCACGGCCCGCCTGCGCGACGGCCTCCCGCGCACGTCCCGGCTCGGAAGCCGCGGCCGCGAGCGCCTCGACCTCCACGTCCGGGGCCAGTCCCGCCGCGGCGAGCAGCGCGTCACGCCCGGCGTACTGCTCGAGGCAGCCACGCGCACCGCACGTGCACACGGGCCCGGCGGGGTCGATGAGCGTGTGCCCGATCTCCCCCGCCCACCCGTGCCGCCCACGCGCGGGCGCGCCGTCGACCACGCACGCGCCACCGATGCCGATGTCGGCGGAGACGTAGAAGAAGCTCGCGCTGCCCGCCGGGCGGCCCGGGACCTCCAGGGCGTGGGCGAGCGCGGCGAAGTCGGCCTCGTTGCCCACCCCCACCGCCGGCGGCGGCCCAGGACGCCCGCCGGCCGCGGCGAGGACGGCTGCGTCGAGGTGGTCGCCTGGCGAGACCTCGCGCCAGCCGAGGTTCGGTGCCCGCAGGACGAGGCCCGCGGAGTCGACCAGGCCCGGCACGGCGAGGCGCACCCCAGCAAGGGTGGACCAGCCCTCCGAGCTGTCGGCGAGCACCTGCGAGGCGAGCCGGGAGAGGCGGGCGAGGACCTCGTGCGCGTCGCTCCGCTCCAGGTGGGCGGGGAGGACCTGCTCGGCGAGGACGTCTCCGTTGAGGTCGACGAGCCGGGCGCCGAGGTAGCTGGGCGAGACCTCCAGGCCCAGCCCGACGAGAGTGCCGCGCGCCGGGGCGAGAGGCGTGGCCGGCCGGCCCCGACCGGCCACCTGCCGCGGGAGCTCACGCAGCACCCCGCCGGCGAGGAGCTCGTCGACGAGCCGCGAGACGGTGGACCGGGTGAGACCGCTCGCCGCGGCGATCGCCGCCCGGGAGACCGGCTCCGGTGCGGCGAAGGCCAGGGTGGCGACGACGGCGAGGTTCTGGTCGCGCAGCGCGGCCTGGCCCACGCCCACCGTCGTCGGCGGGTCGCTGCGCAGGTCGTCGAGTGCCGTCATGCCTTGACCTTACCGGCGCCGACTGCTTTAGTTCTATGCTCTAACAAACCCTTCGCTCCCAAAGAGGTGGCGCCATGTCCCCGCTCACCGGTCGGCTCGTCGCCGGGATCGACAGCTCGACCCAGTCCTGCAAGGTCGTCGTGCGCGACGCGCAGACAGGTCGGCTCGTCCGCAGCGGGCAGGCCCGCCACCCCGACGGCACCGAGGTCGACCCCGAGGCGTGGTGGGTCGCCCTCCAGGAGGCGCTCACCCAGGCGGGCGGCCTGGACGACGTCGCCGCCGTCGCCGTCGGCGGTCAGCAGCACGGGCTCGTCGCCCTCGACGCCGAGGGCCGCGTCGTGCGGCCCGCGCTCCTGTGGAACGACACCCGCTCGGCCCAGGCCGCCGCGGACCTCGTCGCCGAGCTCGGCGACGGCGACGTCGCGGCCGGGCGCCGCGCATGGGTCGAGGCCATCGGCTCGGTCCCCGTCGCCTCGCTCACCGTGACGAAGCTGCGCTGGCTCGCCGAGCACGAGCCGGACAACGCCGCGCGGGTGGCGGCCGTCGCCCTCCCCCACGACTGGCTCACCTGGCGCCTCGCCGGCACCGGCGTCCTGACGGACCTCGTGACCGACCGCTCGGACGCCTCCGGCACGGGCTACTTCGACCCCGCGACCGACACCTACCGGCGTGACCTGCTCGCCCTGGCCCTCGGGCGCGAGGACGTCGTCCTGCCCCGCGTGCTCGGCCCCTCCGACGTCGCCGGACGGGTCGGCGGGACCGGCGCGCTGCTCGGCCCCGGCGCCGGGGACAACGCGGCCGCCGCTCTCGGCGTCGGCATGGGAACCGGGCACGTGACGATCTCCCTCGGCACCTCCGGGGTGGTCTCCGCCGTCGCCGCCGACCCGGTGCGCGACCCCAGCGGGCTGGTCACCGGCTTCGCCGACGCGACGGGCAACTTCCTGCCCATGGCGACGACGCTCAACGCCTCACGGGTGCTCGACGCGACCGCCCGGCTGCTCGGCGTGGACCACGCCGGCCTCAGCGAGCTCGCCCTCGCCGCCGAGCCGGGGGCCGGCGGGCTCGTCCACGTGCCCTACCTCGACGGCGAGCGCACCCCCAACCTGCCGCAGGCGACGGGCTCGCTGCGCGGCATGACCCGCGAGTCGATGACGCGGGAGAACCTCGCGCGCGCCGCCGTCGAGGGCATGCTGTGCCACCTCGCCGAGGGGATGGCCGCGGTGCAGGCGCAGGGTGTGGACGTCCGGCGGATCAGCCTCATCGGCGGGGCCGCCCGCTCGGCCGCGGTGCAGGCCGTCGCCCCGGCGGTGCTGGGACAGGACGTCGAGCTGCCCGAGCCGGGCGAGTACGTCGCCGACGGCGCCGCACGCCAGGCGGCGTGGGTGCTGTCCGGCGCCGAGGAGCCCCCGGCGTGGGAGCGGGAGGGCACGCGCGTGCTCAGCGCCCAGCCCACCCCCGAGGTCCGCGAGCGCTACCGCGCCGAGGCCGCCCTCGTCCTGGAGCAGTTCACCGCCGGCTGACGCCCGCGGTCCCCCGCCGAGCGCTGGATCCTGCACGCGTCAGGCCGGCGCGAGAACCCCCCTCCCCGCGAGAGCTGGGTCCTGCACGCCTCAGCGTGTGCAGGGCCCAGCTCTCGGCGTCGGGGACGGAGGGAGGGAGAGCCGGGCCTTCGGGTCAGTCGAACCGGGGGCCCTGGGTGCGGGTGCGCTTGAGCTCGAAGAACCCGGGCGTGCCGGCGACGAGGACGCAGCCGTCCCACAGCCGTCCGGCGTCCTCCCCCTTCGGCGCGGGCGTGACGACCGGCCCGAAGAACGCGACGCCGTCGAAGGCGACGACCGGCGTGCCGACGTCCTCGCCCACCCGGGTGATGCCCTCGCGGTGGGACGCGCGCAGCGACTCGTCGAGCTCGTCGGAGGTCGCGTAGCGGGCCAGCTCGGCCGGCAGGCCGGCCTCCTCGAGCGCCTCGACGAGCACCTCCGGGTCACCGGTGTCCCGGCCGCCTGGGTGGAAGCGGGTGCCGAGCGCGTCGTAGAGCGGCTTGACGACGTCCTCGCCGTGCAGCTCGCGCGCGGCGTTGACCACGCGCGCCGGGCCCCACGCCTTGGCCATGACCTCGCGGTACTCCTCGGGCAGCTCGCGCCCCTCGTTGAGCACGGCGAGGGACATGATGTGCCAGCGGACCCCCACCGGGCGCACCTTCTCGACCTCCCCGATCCAGCGCGACGTCATCCAGGCCCAGGGACAGACCGGGTCGAACCAGAAGTCTGCGACCTCCCGGGTGGTCACGGCCTCGCTCATGTGCGTCCTCCTTGAGTGGCGGATAGGGGCGGCGCACCGCCGCGCCCACCATATGTGGATGTGTCCCGGTCGCCCGCCGTGGCAGGATCGAGGGGGCCGCGACAAGCGCGCACACACCGCAGAAGGAGCAGGGACCGTGCCCGGAGAGAACCTCACCCGTCAGGAGGCCGCGGACCGCGCCGCGACCGTCGCCGTCGAGAGCTACGACGTCGACCTCGACCTCACCCGGGGGGACCGGATCTTCGCCTCGCGCACGCGGATCACCTTCACCGCGACGCCGGGGGCGAGCACCTTCGTCGACCTCATCGCCGACGCCGTCCACGAGATCGAGCTCAACGGCCGCCAGGTCGACCCCCGCGCCTGGGACGGCGCGCGCGTCGCTGTCGAGGGCCTTGCCGAGCGCAACGAGCTCGTCGTCGTCGCCGACTGCCGCTACATGCACACCGGCGAGGGCCTGCACCGCTTCGTCGACCCGGTCGACGACGAGGTCTACCTCTACAGCCAGTTCGAGGTCGCCGACTCCCGGCGCGTGTTCGCCGTCTTCGAGCAGCCCGACCTCAAGGCCGAGTTCCGCTTCAGCGTGCGCGCCCCCAAGCACTGGACCGTCGTGTCCAACTCCCCGACCCCCGAGCCGCAGGCCGCGGACGGCGACGAGAGCGCCGCCGTCTGGCACTTCGCCCCGACGCCGCGGATCTCCAGCTACATCACGGCGATCGTCGCCGGCCCCTACCACCGGGTCACCGGCGAGCTCACGAGCTCCGACGGCCGGACCATCCCCCTCGGCGTGTTCTGCCGCGCGTCGCTCGCCGAGCACCTCGACGCCGAGAACGTCATGGACATCACCCGGGCCGGCTTCGCGTTCTTCGAGAAGACGTTCGACCGCCCCTACCCGTTCGAGAAGTACGACCAGCTCTTCGTCCCCGAGTTCAACGCCGGCGCGATGGAGAACGCGGGCGCCGTCACCTTCCTGGAGAACTACGTCTTCCGCTCCAAGGTCCCCGAGGCCACCGTCGAGCGGCGCGTCGTCACCATCCTCCACGAGCTCGCCCACATGTGGTTCGGCGACCTCGTGACCATGCGGTGGTGGAACGACCTGTGGCTCAACGAGTCCTTCGCCGAGTACATGTCCACCCTCGCCACCGCCGAGGCCACCGAGTGGACCGAGGCGTGGACCACCTTCTCCTCCCTGGAGAAGGGCTGGGCCTACCGGCAGGACCAGCTCCCCTCGACGCACCCGATCGTCGCGGAGATCAACGACCTCGAGGACGTCGAGGTGAACTTCGACGGCATCACCTACGCCAAGGGCGCCTCGGTGCTCAAGCAGCTCGTCGCCTGGGTGGGACGCGAGGAGTTCCTCGCCGGCGTGCGCCGGTACTTCGCCAAGCACGAGTGGGGCAACACCGAGCTGCGCGACCTGCTCACCGAGCTCGAGGCGACCAGCGGCCGCGACCTCACCGCCTGGTCCCAGGTGTGGCTCGAGCGCGCGGGCGTCACCCTGCTGCGGCCCGAGCTCACGACCGACGACGACGGCGTCATCACCTCCTTCGTCGTCACCCAGGAGGTGCCCGAGGAGTACCCCGTCCAGCGCCCGCACCGCCTCGTCATCGGCGGGTACGACGTCGTCGAGCGCGACGGCGCCACACGCCTGGAGCGCGTGCTGCGCGTCGAGACCGACGTCGACGGCGCGCGGACCGAGATCCCCGAGCTCGTCGGGCGTCCGCGCCCGGCGCTCATCCTCCTCAACGACGAGGACCTCGCCTACGCGAAGGTCCGCCTGGACGAGGACTCGCTGCGCACCGCCGTCGAGCACCTCGCCCACTTCGAGGACTCCCTCGCCCGCTCCCTCATCTGGGCGGCGGCCTGGGACATGACCCGTGACGGCGAGCTGCCGGCCCGCGAGTACATCGAGCTCGTGCTGCGCAACGTCGGGGCCCAGACCGACTCCACCGTCCTGCTCGTCCTGCTGCGCCAGCTCGGTCTCGCGCTGCGCGGCTACAGCGCGCCGGAGAGTCGCGCCGAGCTCACCCCGCAGGTCGCCGACCGGCTGTGGGAGATCGCGCAGGCCGCCGAGGCTGGATCGGACAGCCAGCTCCAGCTCGTCCGGGCGTTCGCCCACGAGGCGGTGACCGAGTCCCAGCTCGACACCGTCGCCGGCCTGCTCGACGGCACGACGACGCTGCCCGGCCTGGCCGTGGACACCGACCTGCGCTGGGCGCTGCTCACCTCCCTCGCGGCCGGCGGGCGCGCGGGTGAGGAGGAGATCGCCGCGGAGTCCCGTCGCGACAACACCGCCGCCGGGCGTCAGGCCGCCGCGCGGGCCGGGGCCATCATCCCGACGCGCGAGGCCAAGGAGCAGGTGTGGGAGTCGGTCGTCGACTCCGAGCGACTGCCGAACGCCCTCCAGAACGCCGTGGTCGACGGGTTCACCGACGTCCACGACCCGGCGCTGCTCGTGCCGTTCGTCGACCGCTACTTCGACTCCCTCGAGCGGGTGTGGGCCGAGCGGACCAACGAGATGGCCCAGACCGTCGTCACGGGCATGTTCCCGTTCCCGCTCGCGGGGCTGGCCGACGTCCACGGCGTCGACCTCCTCGCCCGGACCGACGAGTGGCTCGCCGCCCACCCCGACGCCGCGCCCGCGCTGCGCCGGCTGGTGAGCGAGGACCGCGACGCCGTTCGCCGTGCCCTCGCCGCCCAGGCCGCCGACCGCACCACCCAGCCCTGACCCTCCCCCAATCGCCCCCTCCCCCCGCGACAGCCGACTTCCGCACGAGAGCGGGATTCTGCGCGAGAGCGGAGTTGTGTGTGACAGCCGCCAGGGGATGACGGACTACGGCCGACCGCCCCGTGCCTGACCAGGCATGGGGCGGTCGG
>NZ_VDFS01000008.1:0-10929 GCF_006151955.1 Georgenia sp. 311
GAAGTCGGCTGTCGCGGGGGGGGGGAGGAGCTCGGGGAGGGGCGGGTCAGGTGGGGAGGAGCTCGGTGAGGAGGTGCTCGATGCGGCGGCGGATGTCGTCGCGGACCTCGCGGACCTTCTCGATCGGCTGCCCGGCCGGGTCGTCGAGCTCCCAGTCCTCGTAGCGCACGCCGGGGACGAACGGGCAGGCGTCCCCGCAGCCCATGGTGACGACGACGTCGGACGCCTCGACGGCGCCCGCGGTGAGGACCTTCGGCCGCTGCGCGTTGATGTCGATGCCCACCTCCGCCATGGCCTCGACCGCCACCGGGTTGAGCGTCTCGGCAGGTGCCGACCCCGCCGAGCGGACCTCGACTCTGCCGCCGGACAGGGCGGTGAGGAAGCCGGCGGCCATCTGCGAGCGTCCGGCGTTGTGGACGCAGACGAACATGACGCTGGGGCGGGTGGGCACGTGGCCTCCGGGCGCAGGTGCGGGGATCTCGTCCGACGGTCTCACGAGGCCGTCCGTCCGTGGCGCAGCCCGGTGGGGAAGCCGATGAGCTCGGGCTCGGGCGACGACCCGCAGCAACCGTCGGACGGGTCCGCGACCGCGCGCCCGTCGTCGTCGAGCAGGGGCGGAAGGCTGGAGCACACGCCGGTCTCGGGGAGGTCGAGCAGGACGGCACGCGCCGCGTCGTCGTCTCCGGCGAGGTGCGCCGCGACGGAGCGGACCTGCTCGTAGCCGGTCGCGAGGAGGAAGGTGGGCGCCCGGCCGTAGGACTTCGCCCCGACGACGAAGAAGCCCGGTTCGGCGGGATGGGCGAGGACGTCGGCGCCGTGGGCCGGCACGGTGCCGCACGAGTGGTGCTCGGGGTCGATGAGCGGGGCGAGCCGGGCGGGCGCCTCGACGGCAGGGTCGAGGTCCAGGCGCAGCTCGCGCAGCGGCTCGAGGTGCGGCCGGAAGCCGGTCGCCCCGGCGACGGCGTCGACGACGAGGTCGCGCGGACCGCCCGGTCCGTCGAGCGTGACCGTGAGGGCGCCGTCGCCGGTGGGGGCGAGGCACGTGACCGAGGTCGAGGTGAGGAGGTCGACGTCGCCGGCCGAGACCGCCTGCCGGAGCCGGGTGCCGAGCACGCCGCGCTCAGGGAGCTCGTCAGCCTCCCCGCCGCCGTACGCCCGGGCGGGGGAGGCGCCTCGCACGACCCAGGTGATCCGGGTGCCCGGCGCGGTCTGCGCGAGGTCGACGAGGCCGAGGAGGGTGTTGGCGGCCGAGTGCCCAGCACCCACGACGAGTACCCGGCGGCCCGCCACGCGCTCACGGTCCGCGCCCAGGACGTCGGGCAGCGGGCCGAGCAGGAAGGGGCCGGCCTGGTCCTCGCCCGGGGCGGGCAGCCCGGCGGAGCCGAGCGGGTTGGCGTGGCCCCACGTCCCGGAGGCGTCGAGGACGGCGCGGGCCAGGTGGTCCACCAGTGCGTCGCCGACGACGGTCCGCACGAGGAAGGGCCGGTCCGCGCGCCCGGCGCCGTGCGTCTTGTCCGCGCCGACGCGGCTCACGCCGACCACGCGCGCGCCGGTGACGATCCGGTGGCGCAGTGCGGGCGTTGCCGCCAGCGGCGCGAGGTAGTCCTCGACGAGCTCGGCCCCGGTCGGCAGGCGCGTCGGGCGCGGGGCCTGCCAACCGGTGGGCTCGAGCAGGCGCGCGGCGGCCGCGTCGACGTCGTACTGCCAGGGGGAGAACAGCCGGATGTGGGACCAGTCGCGGACCGAGGCGCCCACTGCGTCCCCTGCCTCGAGCACCAGCGGCTCCAGGCCCTGTTCGAGGAGGTGGGCCGCAGCCGCGAGGCCGACGGGCCCGGCGCCGATGACGACGACGGGCAGGTCGGGGGTGTGCAGGGGGTGTGACACGGGAGCTCCAGGCCTCGGGATCTGTTCCATCGAGCGACGTCGATGCACTACGAGGATGGCGCGATGTATCGATAACTGTCAATACGTGTGCGACGATGGTGGCATGGACGCCCTGCCCCTCATCGACGTCACCGCGAACGCGGCGTGCTGCAGCCCGCTGGCCCGCACCCCGCTGGCCGCGGAGGACGCCGAGCGGCTCGCCGGCATGTTCAAGGCGGTGGCCGACCCGGCGCGCCTGCGCCTCCTGTCGCTCATCGCGAGCCACGACGGCGGGGAGGCGTGCGTCTGCGACCTCACCGAGCCGCTCGCCCTCTCCCAACCCACGGTCTCGCACCATCTCAAGACCCTCACCGGGGCCGGGCTGATCACTCGCGAGCAGCGCGGCCGGTGGGCGTACTACGCGGTCGTCCCCGCGGCGCTCGACGCGCTCGGCGGCGTCCTCACCACGCGGCACCGGGCGGCGGACGCCAGCTGCTGCTGACCGTCAGCGGACCGGCGCGCGGACCGCGCCGCCGGCGGCGCGGATCGCGTTGTGCAGACCGTCGGGCGGGGCGAGGTCGGTGACGAGCCCGTTGACGTCGTACCAGTCACCGATCGCGTAGCGGCCCACGACCCCGTGCTTGGAGGAGTCGGCGAGAATGTAGGAACGCTCGCTGTTGCGCGCGACGGTCCGCTTGATCTCGACGTCGTCGAAGTCGAAGTCGGTGGCGCCCACGGAGGCGTCGACCCCTCCGCAGCTGAGTAGGGCGACGTCGAAGTGCATCGCCTGGATGAACCTGTGCGTGGCGGTGCCGGACAACGACCACTCACCGCGCCGCAGCCGACCGGGCGCGAGGAGGAGGTCGGCCTCGGGGCCCTTGGCCACCTCGGTCGCGACGAGGAGCGAGTGGCTGACGACGGTGCCCCGGAAGGTGAGGGCCAGGGCGCGGGCGGCGGCGTGCGCCGTCGTCCCGACGTCGATGAACACCGTCTGCCCGTCGGCGACGAGGTCGGCCGCGAGTTCGCCGACGGTGCGCTTCGCCTCGGCATGGATGACCGCGCGCTCCTCGAACGACGGCTCGGAGCCGCGCTGCCGCGTCAGGGTGACCGCCCCGCCGTAGACCCGCCGCAGCAGCCCGTCCTGCTCGAGCTGGATGAGGTCGCGCCGGATCGTCTCGGGCGAGACCCGCAGTGCCCGGGCGAGGTCCATCGTCGAGACGGAGGCGGCGGACTGGAGAGCCTTGGTGATGTGCCGGTGGCGCTGCTGGGCGAGCACGTGTCATGTCCTCCTGGTAAGACGCGAATCCCACAAGAATCCACGCTACTTGATCGGAAGTCCACATGCGCACAGACTCCTCCACATCCGGCTTGTCCGGAATGGCAGCCGGCCAGGACGGCCGCGCTGGAGACAGAAAGGTTGCGCAGTGGCAATTCTTGCTTTGGATCAGGGGACGTCAGGATCGAAGGCGATCGTGGTCGACGAGGACGGGATCCACGCCGTCGTCGAGAACCCGATCCACCCGCAGTACCTCCCCGGCGGGGCTGTGGAGCAGGACCCGATAGAGCTGTACCGCTCGGTCGTCGAGGCGGGTAAGGAGGCCGTGGCGAAGGCCGGCAAGCCGATCGAGGGCGTGTCGCTCGCCAACCAGGGCGAGACGATCCTCGCGTGGGATCCCGAGACCGGGGAGCCGCTCACCCAGTGCATCGTGTGGCAGGACCGCCGGTCGGAGGTCGTCGTCGAGCGACTGCGTGAGCACGCCGAGGAGATCCATCAGCGCACCGGGCTGGTCCTCGACTCCTACTTCACCGCACCGAAGATGGTGTGGCTGCGCGAGAACTGCACGCGCGAGGGCGTCGTGACGACGACGGACACGTGGATGCTCCACCGGCTCACCGGCGAGTTCGTCACCGACGTGTCCACCGCCTCGCGCTCCCTCCTGTTCAACGTCGACGACGTCGCGTGGGACCCGCGGCTCATCGAGATCTTCGGCCTGCAGGACGAGCGTCTCCCGCGGGCGGTGGCGTGCGACGAGATCGTCGGGATGACGACGGTGTTCGGCGGGGAGATCCCCGTCGGCGGGCTCATCGTCGACCAGCAGGCCGCCCTGTTCGCCGAGAGGTGCCTCGAGCGTGGACAGGCCAAGTGCACCTACGGCACCGGCGCCTTCATCCTCGTGAACATGGGGGACTCGGCGCCCCGCTTCGACAACGGGCTGACGACGTCGGTCGCGTGGCAGCTGCGCGGCCGCACGACGTACTGCTCGGACGGGCAGGTCTACACCGCCGCGTCTGCCGTCCGCTGGATGCAGGAGATGGGCATCGTCGAGGGCGCGGCGGAGATGGACCAGATCGCCGCACCGGACCCGGGCGGCGTCATCTGCGCCCCGAGCTTCGCGGGCCTCGCCGCGCCGTGGTGGAAGCCCGACGCAGGGGCGTTCATCGCCGGGATGAAGCTCGCCACCGGCAAGCCGGAGATCGTCCGCGCCGTCCTGGACGGGATCGCCTGCCAGATTGCCGAGCTCTCCGACCTCACGCGCGAGGAGCTGGGCGCCCCGCTGACCAGGCTGCGGGTCGACGGCGGCCTGACCAAGAGCGTCACGCTCATGCAGTCGCAGGCGGACATGCTCCAGGCGCCGATCGAGACCTACCCGTCGGCCCACGCCACCGCCCTCGGAACCGCGGCGTGCATGCGCCTCGCGCTGGACCCGGAGCTCGCCGTCGAGGACGGACCCTACGCGTGGGAGGCGGAGGCCAGCTACGAGCCGAGGCGCACCGCAGCCGACGTCACCGTCTACCGCACGGCGTGGCGCAACGCCGTCGACGCCACCCTGGAGATCTGACCCATGAGCATCAACGAAGTCATCGTCGTCGTCATGGCGGTATTCCTCGTCATCGGCGGCATCGACCGCGCGATCGGAAACCGCTTCGGCCTCGGGCAGCAGTTCGAGGAGGGCCTCAACACCTTCGGCCCGCTGGCCCTGTCGATGGTCGGGATGATCTCCCTCGCCCCGATCCTCTCCAAGGTCCTCAACCCGATCGTCGTCCCCCTCTACGAGCTCCTCGGCGCGGACCCGGCGATGTTCGCCGGCACCCTGCTCGCCAACGACATGGGCGGGTACCACCTCGCCGTCGAGATGGCGCAGAGCGAGGAGGCCGGCCTGCTCGCCGGCGCCATCCTCGCCGCCATGCTCGGCTGCACCGTCGTGTTCACCATCCCGGTGGGTCTGGGCATCATCTCCGAGGAGAACCGCCCCTACTTCGCCAACGGCGTGCTCGTCGGTGTCGTCACCATCCCGTTCGGCGTGCTCGTCGGCGGGCTGGTGGCCGGGTACCCCCTCCCGATGATCCTCGCGAACCTCGTCCCGATCGTCCTGGCGGCGGTCCTCATCGCCATCGGGCTGTGGAAGTTCCCGGGGGCCATGACCACCGGGTTTCTCGCGTTCGGCAAGTTCCTCGTCGCGATCATCTCCCTCGCGCTGGCCGTCGGCGCCTTCGAGTTCCTCACCGGCTGGCAGGTCATGCCGGTGGGCTGGGAGCTGGCCCCGGTGATGGAGGGCCTGGAGATCGTCGCCCAGATCTGCCTCTTCCTCATGGGCGCGTTCCCGCTCATGTACCTCATCACCAAGGTGGCGGCGAAGCCGCTCGGCGCGTTCGGGCGCATGCTCGGGATGAACGAGGTCGCCTCCGGCGGTCTCATCGTCTCCATGGCCAACGCCATCCCGACGTTCGGGCTCATGTCGAAGATGGACAAGCGCGGGATCTTCATCAACACCGCGTGGGCCGTCTCCGCGATGGCGATCCTCGGGGACCACCTCGGCTTCACCGCCGGCGTGGCGCCGGAGATGATCACCCCGATGATCGTCGGGAAGCTCGCCGCCGCCGTCTCCGCCACCGTCCTCGCCTACGTGATCGCGACCAAGCGGTACCCGGCCCACGAGGCCGCCGCCGAGACGCGAGTCGCGCGGGACACCGTGGACGCCAACATCGAGTCCGGTGGCAGCGTCACCGCACCGGACGCCCGAGGGAAGGACGCCTGATGGGCCTCGCGTCGTACGACATCGTCGTGGTCGGAGCCGGCGTCGTCGGGGCCGCGATCGCCCGGGACCTCGCCGGGACCAACCACTCGGTGGCCGTCGTCGACAGCCGCGACGACGTCGGGGAGGGGACGAGCAAGGCCAACACCGCCATCCTCCACACCGGGTACGACGCGACGCCCGGCACCCTCGAGGCGCGGCTCGTGGCGCGCGGCTACCACCTCCTCAAGGAGTACTGCGCCCAGGCCGCGATCGGGGTGCGTTACACGGGGGCCGTGCTCGTCGCGTGGGACGAGGAGCAGGCCGGATCCCTGCCGGGCCTGCAGGCCAAGGCCGCGGCGAACGGCTACCACCAGACCTCCCTCATCTCCGCCGAGGAGGTCTACGCCCAGCTGCCCAGCCTCGGCCCCGGCGTCACCGGTGGGCTCGTCGTCCCCGACGAGGCGGTCATCGACGCCTGGACGGTGCCGCTCGCGTTCGCCACGGAGGCGGTCCAGCGCGGTGCGACGTTCCTGCGGGAGCACCGGGTGACGGGGGTGGAGGTCGGCCCGGAGAGGACGACCGTCCGGACCGACCGGGGCGACCTCAGCGCCCGCTGGGTGGTCAACGCCGCCGGGCTCGGTGGCGACGTCATCGACGCGATGTTCGGCTACGACCGGCTGCGGGTCCACCCGCGCAAGGGCGAGCTGCTCGTCTACGACAAGCTCGCCGCAGGGCTCGTGGACAGGATCGTCCTCGCCGCGCCGTCGAAGGTGGGCAAGGGCGTCCTCATCAGCCCGACCATCTTCGGCAACGTCATGCTCGGCCCGACCGCCGACGACATGGAGGACAAGACCGACACGTCGACGACGGAGCCGGGCTTCGAGTTCCTCCTCGAGAAGGGCCGGCGGATCATGCCGGCGCTGCTCGACGAGGAGGTCACCGCCTCCTACGCGGGCCTGCGGGCGGCGAACAACCAGAGCGACTACCTCATCGACGTCGACGCCGAGCAGCGCTACGTCATCGCCGGGGCGATCCGCTCCACGGGTCTGACCTCGGCACCTGCGGTGGCGGAGTACGTCCGCGAGCTGCTCGCGGACACCGACCTGGACGTGACGCTGCGGGGGGACCTGCCGCTGCCGCCCGTCATGCCGCCGCTCGGTGAGCACCAGCAGCGCCCCCACGCCGACGACGCGCTCATCCGTCACGACGGCGCGTACGGCGAGGTTGTGTGCTTCTGCGAGCGCGTCACCCGCGGGGAGATCCGGGACGCGATGACCTCGACCGTCCCACCCGGGTCCTTGCAAGGACTGAGGCGGCGGACCCGGGCGATGAACGGACGGTGCCAGGCCTTCTTCTGCGGCGCCGCGGTGAAGAAGCTGTACGAGAGCTACGAGGAGCAGGGCCATGAGTGAGTCGCCGACCGTCCTCACCCCCACGGTCGCCGTCATCGGCGGAGGCCCGGCCGGACTGAGCGCGGCAAAGAGGCTCGCCCGCGCCGTCGACGGCGAGGTGCTCGTGCTCGAGCGGGAGCGCGAGGCCGGGGGGATCCCGCGGCACGCCGACCACCGGGGCTACGGCATCCGCGACCGTCGGCGGTTCATGTCCGGGCCCGCGTATGCGAAGGCGCTCGTGGCGGAGGCCGAGCGAGCGGGCGCGCGCATCGTGACCCGGGCGATGGTCACCGGCTGGGCGGACGAGCGGACGCTCGCAGTGACGACGCCGCACGGGCTGGTCCACGTCCGGCCGGACGTGTTCTGCTTCGCGACCGGCGCACGGGAGCGGCCGCGCGCCGCGCGGCTCATCCCCGGCACCCGGCCGGCGGGGGTGCTCACGACGGGGCAGCTGCAGAACCTCGTGCACGTCAACCACGAGAAGGTGGGGACGCGGGCCGTCGTCGTCGGCGCCGAGCTGGTGAGTTGGTCCGCGGTGATGACGCTCGCCGAGGCCGGTTGCCGCACCGAGGCGCTGGTCACCGAGCAGCCGAAGGGGGAGTCGTACTGGCTGTTTCGCGAGCCGGGCAAGCTGTGGTTCCGTACGCGCGTCGTCACGGGCTCGCGGGTGGTCGCGATCCACGGTCGGCCGCGTGTCACCGGGGTGGAGGTGGAGGACGTCGGCACCGGTAAGCGCCGGGTCATCGCCTGCGACACCGTCGTCTTCACCGGCGACTGGATCGCCGACCACGAGCTGCTCCGGATGGCGGGCGTGGAGATGGACGGGGCGAGCACCGGCCCGGTGGTCGACACCGCAATGCGCACGTCCCGGGACGGGGTGTTCGCCGTCGGGAACGTCAACCACCCCGTCGAGACGGCCGACGTCGTCGCGCTCGAGGGGGAGGCCGTCGCCGAGCGCATCCTCGAGCACCTGCGCGGTGAGCGGCAGCCTGCTGGGACCGTGCGGCTGACCGTCGCGGGCCCCCTGCGCTGGGTCACGCCGGCACGGTACGCACCGGACGGGCCCCCGCCCGCGCGCGGACGCCTCGTGGCGTGGGTCGACCGGTTCGTCGCATGGCCGGTGGTCACGGTCGAGCAGGACGGCCGCGAGGTGGCGCGCCGCCGGCTGTGGTGGCCGGCCGCGCCCGGGCGGGCGTTCCGGATCCCGTCGACCCTCCTGAGGGACGTCGACGCGACCGGCGGGGACGTGCGGATCTCCGTCGGCTGACAGAGACAGGCCGCCGCGCCCGCGGCCAGGTCGCCCCGCGTGGACGTGGCGCGGCGGCCTGTCCGCGGGCACCGGTATCGTGACGGGACACCGACACGAAGGAGTAGCCGGCATGGCCGAAGCGACGACGACCGTGCCTCTCGCCGACGGCGGGATGCCGGCCCACCTGTGGCTGCCGCCGTCGGGCCGCGGCCCGGGGCTGCTGCTCCTGCAGGAGATCTTCGGCGTCTCGACCTACATCCGCGACCGCGCTCGCGACCTCGCGGCCCTCGGCTACGTGGTCCTCGCGCCGGAGCTGTACTGGCGCCTGGCGGCGACGGTCGACGAGTCGCGCGACGACGTCCTCGAGCAGGCGATGGCGCTGGCGGCGCAGCTCGACTGGGAGCAGACGGTGGGTGACGCCGTCGCGACGCTCGACACGCTGCGGGCACGCCCGGAGGTGGAGGGCGGCGTCGGGGTCGTCGGGTTCTGCTTTGGCGGGGGAGTGGCGTTCAACGTCGCCGCGGTGGCCGAGGTCGACGCGCTCGTCGCGTACTACGGCTCCGCGCTGCCGCAGCTGCTGGGGCTGGCCGGGCGGGTGCGGGCGCCGAGCCTGCACCACTTCGGCACGGCGGACGACTACCTCCCGCCGGAGACGGTCGAGGCGATCCGGGCCGCCGTCAGCGGGCCGGAGGTGGAGCTCCACCTGCACGAGGGCGCGGGCCACGCCTTCGACAACCCCTCGCCCGAGTTCGTCCACGAGCGGGCGCGGGCCGAGGCGTGGGAGCAGACGGTGGACTTCCTCGCGCGCCGCCTGCCGGTGCGTTAGGCGAGCGCGAGCACGCAGAGCGGGGTGAGCGCGCCGAGGAGCAGCGGGACGAGCAGGAGGAGTGCGCCGCGGAACTCGGTGGTGACGATGCCGTGCTCCGGGCGCGGCGTGCCGGGGAGCTCGCGGACGGGCCGCGAGGGGCGGGTGGGCGGGGGCTCGGTGGGGGTGTCCTCGACGACGACGACCACCCCCTCGTGCTCGCGGTGCACCCGCACCGCGACGACGGTGCCGACGCCGTGGGTGGGGACGGCGTCGTGCGGGCAGGTCGCCATCGTCGTCGTCCGGTAGGGACGTCCGTTGTGCCCTGCGACGAGGAGGCGCCACGTGACGAGGGTGGCGCCGCCCCGCACCTTCCGCGTCTGGCGGTGCTCGACGACGGCGGTGGTCGGGGTGCCGTGCGCGCGCGCCTCCTCGGGTGCCTCCGGGGCGTAGTGGTACAGCGGCGGGACGCCGCGCCGTGGGCGTATGGCCAGGTCGGCGACCGCGACGAGCGCGACGGCGACTCCTGCGGCCACCAGGCCGTTGACCAGACCGGAGAAGGCGGAGAGCACCGTGACCGCCGCGGCGGCGAGCGCCGCCAGACCGAGTGCGAGACCTGGGGTCACGGTGATCGTCGATCGCTCGGTGGTCAGCTGGGGCACGCTGGCCACGATGCCACTCATCGTCCGCGGGATCATCCGGCGGACGGACGATCCTGGGCTGCCCGGGGGGAGGAGGTTCGCGGCGCGGACCCGCTGTCGGCGTGGTCCGCCCGGGGGAGTCGCGTGCGGATCGTCGGGGCCCTTCGGGTGGGGAACGGCTCATCCCGCGGTCCAGGGTGCCGATAGAAGGGCCGGAGAAGGGTGGCACGAATGGACGGGATCGTCTCGATCTCCCAGCGCATCGCGGGGATCCAGGCACAGCTGACGACGCTCGCGCCGCCGCGGCCCGCAGCCGCGGGTACGGCGGCTGCCTTCGACGCGCTGTTCACCCGGGCGCTCTCGGAGCTCGCGCCGGCCGGTGTGCTCGACCCGACGGCCCCGGCGTCCGTACCCGCGGTGCTCGACGCGGACGGGGTACCGGCGGATCTCGCCGTGTACGGCAACGGCAAGGTCCCGATGTCCGCGTTGGCACCGGTCGGCGACACGGGGCATCACCTGTGGGCACCCGCGGCGCAGAAGTTCGAGGACCTGCTCGCCGCGGCTGCTGCCGACGGCGTGACGATCGGGATCAACGACTCCTACCGCACCCACGAGCGTCAGGTGGAGCTCGCCGGTGAGCTTGGCCTGTACCCGCAGGGTGGCCTCGCAGCCGTCCCCGGGACCAGCCGGCACGGGTGGGGGATGGCCGTGGACCTCCGGCTGAACGGTGAGGCGCTGCAGTGGATGCGCGTGAACGGGGAGCGGTTCGGGTTCGTGGAGGACACACCGCGCGAGACCTGGCACTGGGCCTTCTACCCCGACCGCGTGAGCCCCTGACCGCCCACCCCCAGCACACCCCGCCCGCCCGCACGTGCGGACACCCTCGCGAGAGCGGAGTTCTGCACGAGAGCCGACTTGTGCGCGAGAGCCGACTTCCGCACGACGACGGCGGAAGTCGGCTCTC